>JAITCK010000002.1 GCA_031283115.1 Cellulomonadaceae bacterium
TGGGGTGCGGGCGGTGAAACCCCGGATCCGGTGGGCCGGTCGGCGGGCGTGGCCGGGTTTATGACCTCTGGTATTGACGACCCGCACGACCACTATTACCGCCGCTTTTACACGGATGGGGTTCGCGCCGTGGACGCCATGCGCGCTATCCCCGGCATCGACCCGGCCCACGTTGCCGTCAACGGAACCAGCCAGGGTGGCGGCGGCGCTATCGCTGTAGCCGCTATTTTGGCGATGACGGGCCAGCCTGTTGTCGCGTCGATGCCGAACGTTCCTTTCCTCACCGATTTCCAGCGGGCCGTCCGCATCGTGGATTCCCGCCCTTACGGCGAGATCACCCAATACCTGTCTATCCGCCGGGGCGCCGATGTGGAGGCCCGCGTCTGGGAGACTCTCAGCTACTTGGACGGCACTAACTTTGCCCGTTATGCTGCGGGAACGCCCGTCTTGTTCTCGGTGGCTCTCATGGATGTCACCTGCCCGCCGTCGACCGTTTATGCGGCCTTCAACGCCTGGGATGCGGCCCCTGCTGCCAAGCAGATGGACGTTTACCCTTACAACAACCATGAGGGCGGCGACGCCTATCGTTTCCCCGCCGAACTAGCCTGGCTCAAACATCTAGTCCAGTAGTCCATCTCGTCCGATAGTCGCAGCAAGCAAATCGTCGTCGTGTTCGCCCTGCTCTATCTGATTTTCCGCCACCGACAGTAGCCCATTGAGGAACTTCCTGTCAGGATATGCTGGTGACTGAGACTTTGACCCTGGCCGTGGATTGTGGCGGCGGCGGCATCAAAGCCAACGTGCTGGACGCCTCGGGGACGGCCCACGCCAGCCCCGTCCGGGTTCCCACGCCCTACCCGCTACCGCCAACACTGCTGGTGGACACTGTCGCCGACATCGCGTCAGGGCTGCCTTCCGCGCACCGGGTCACGGTGGGGATGCCGGGCATGATCCGTCACGGTGTGGTTATTCACACGCCGCATTACATCACCCGGTCTGGGCCTCGGTCCCTTGTGGTGCCTGAACTGGCCCAGGCCTGGGCCACCTTTGACATGCAGGCTGCCGTGACTGAGCGACTAGGCATCCCGGCCCTCGTTTTGAACGACGCTGAGGTGCATGGGGCTGGGGTGGTAACCGGGTCCGGGGTGGAGTTTGTGATGACCCTTGGTACGGGTTTGGGCACTGCCCTCTTTGATGGGGGTCGACTTGCCCCACACCTGGAATGGTCACACGCCCCTATCCGCCTGTCCCGGTCAACAACCCTGTGGGTGGCCGGGGCAGGCGACCAGGCTCTCGCAGCCATCCGCGACCGTCAGGCCAACACGGCCAGGTTCCGCCCCGCTACCTACGACGAGTTCATCGGGGAACCCGAACGTCAACGGCTGGGTGACAGCCAATGGTCACGCCGGGTTCTTGCGATGGTGGAGGGTTTACGGCCTGTCTTCTGGTGGGATCGGCTGTACATCGGTGGCGGCAACTCCCGCCTCATTTCACCCACTGTGCTGGGCCGCCTAGGCGATGACGTGGTTGTCGTGCCCAACTCCGCCGCCCTAGTAGGTGGAGCCCGTGCCTGGGATCTCCTCGGCTAACCAGCGATCTCTAGTCCAGCCAGCCGAGGTTGCAACCGCAACTGCAAGTGCCTCCGCAGTTAGCCGATGATTCGGGCGCCTTGGGTGGGGCCAGCGGCTACCCATACGTGGTCGGCGGCGTCTTCGGCAGTCCAGGTGGCTGCGATGGTGCGGGCGTGACGTTCCGTCCGGGCGAGGGCGGCCACTGTGGGGCCTGAACCGGAGACGATGACGCCCAGGGCGTGGGCGCTGTGGGCGATGTCGAGTACCCGGGCTAGGTCGGGGCGCAGGGCGAGGGCGGCCGCTTCGAGGTCGTTGTTGAGGGCGGCGCCTACGCCTTCTGTGTCTCCGAATCTCAAGGCTTGCAGCAGGGCGCCTTCGCCGTTGTCAATCGAGGCGGGCAGGGGGATTTGTCCGGTTCCAGGGCGGGGCGGCAGGGGCGTGGGCTGCGGGGGGCGGCCGTCTGCGGCGATGGGCGGCATCGTGTCCGATGACGCTGCTCCGGTTCTGGCGACGCGGCCTTTTGCGGCGATGCGGGCCCGACGGGCAGCCAACTCATCGTGCGGGTCGGTAGCCCCATCTCCCCCGGAAGCCGCACTGCCCCCGGCAACGTCACCATTCACACCATCGTCAGCACCAGCCTCGGCCACATCGACACCAGCACCACTGCCGTCAGTCCAACCGCCGACAACGCTACCGGAGACGTCAGCGCCAACCACCTGTCCACCATCGTCGTCAAACATGTGGCCTTGACCAGCATTTTTGGCCCGTCGGGCAGCAAGTTCATCGACGACGGCTGTCCCGTTGACGACAGCCCCGCCGCCGTCACTACTGGCACCTGCCTCGCCACCAACACCACCAGCCACCACACCGGAGACGCCGGCTTCCCCGCCCGTCCGCAGGGGCGCGACCGTCGACAACTGGCCGCTGTCTGTTGTCCCGTGTACTGACGCTAGTGCGGGTTTTGCGGCGTGGGCGCGGGCGTCGCGTTGGTCGGCGAGTTGTTCGCGCACGGTGTCGATGCCGATGCGGTCAACGATGGTGTCGAAGGCGGTGAAGACGGTGGGGGTGGAGAGGCCGTCGGTTTGGGTGGCGAAGGCCCAGTAGAAGTCGCCGCGTGACATGACGGGGGTGAGGAGGTCGCCGATGCCGCGACCTACAGCGGTGCCACCTAGCAGGCAGAAGGGCACGTCGGCCCCTAATGCAGACCCGATGGAGGCCAATTCGGTGCGGGACATGGCTAGTCCCCAGAGGGTGTCGCAGGCTACTAGGGTGGCGGCAGCGTCGGCGGATCCGCCTGCCATGCCACCTGCTACGGGCACGCCTTTGTCGATGTGTAGGTGCACGTCGGGGGCGATTCCTGCGTGGGCGGCGAGGGCGGCGGCGGCTTGGACGGCTATGTTGCTGGCGTCGAGGGGCACATGGTCGGCTTGCAGGCCTGTCACGGTGACGGTGATGCCGGTGCCTGCCGGGTTGCGGCTGGCGGTGACTTCTTCGTAGAGGCCGACAGCCATGAACACGGTTTCTAACGGGTGGTAGCCGTCGGCGCGCGGTGGGTCGACGCGCAGCGACAGGTTGACCTTGCCGGGGGCGCGTACCTGCACGGCTTCCGTTTGGTTCACGGCCCTACCGTGCCAGTTTCTTAGCTGTCGCGCACCTTGGAAGGCTTGTAGGCGTGCTCAGCGATGGCGGCAAACTGTTCGATGGTGAGTGTTTCGCCGCGGGCGGTGGGGTCGACGCCTGCCGCGCGGATGGCTGTTTCGGCTTCGGCGCC
>JAITCK010000149.1 GCA_031283115.1 Cellulomonadaceae bacterium
CGCTGCCCCAGCCGCCACCATCGCGTTTGCCGTCACGGCCTCGACCGCCTGAGCCGCTGCTGCCAGCCTTGCCGTAGTTGCCGCGCCCGCCGCTGTTGCGGTTTGCGCCGTTGCCAGCGTTTCCTCGGTGTCCTCCGCGATGTTCGCTCATTGTGACGCCTCCTGCGGCGAGGTTATTGCCAGGGTGGATTGGCTGGTCAGGTGGGCGCCGCGCGCCCAGTCGGCGGCCTGCATGGGTCTTTTGCCGGCGGGGTGCACGGTGTCGAGGGCGATGGCGTGCGTGCCCGTGCCGACAAGCAGTTCCCGTTTACCGGGTCGTAGTTGGCCTGGCGCCAGGTCGGTGATGTCGGGGCGGATCGGGCCGACGGTGATGCGCAGGCGGGCCGCCTCTTCGCCGGGGGTGGACAGCAGGGTCCAGGGGCCTGGTTCTGGCGTGCAAGCGCGCGCGACCCGGCTGACTCGCAAGGCTGGCCAAGACCAGTTGAGGAAGGCGTCGTCGCTGGTCAGTTTGGGGGCCAGGCTGATGCCGTCGGCGGGTTGGGCGGCGGGTGACAGTTGTCCAGCTTCGATGCCGTCCATGGTGGCCACCAGCAGGTGGGATCCTGCCAGGGCCAGGCGGTTGAGCAGGTCGCCGCTGGTGTCGGTGGGGCGGATGGTTTCGGTCATCATGCCTAACGTGGGGCCAGTGTCCATGCCTTCGTCGAGTAGGAAGGTGGTTGCCCCGGTGATGGTGTCGCCTGCCATGATGGCCCGTTGCACGGGGGCGGCCCCCCGCCAGGCGGGAAGCAGGGAAAAGTGCAGGTTGACCCAGCCGGTTCGGGGCACGGCCAGCACGTCTGGTCGCAGAATGTGCCCGTAGGCGACAACCGCGCAGGCGTCCAAGTCGAGGTCGCGGAGGCGGTCACTAAAGCAGGGCGTGCGGGGGGCGTCGGTGATAACGGGTATCCCGGCTTCTTCAGCGGCCACCCGTACCGGGCTGGGCGTGAGTTTGCGGCCCCGCCCTGCTGGAGCGTCAGCCCTGGTGAGCACGGCCACTATCTCATGTGGCGACGCGATGAGTGCCGTCAATGACGGAACCGCAGCCTGGGGTGTCCCAGCAAACAACAAGCGCACCCGCCCATCCTAGAACGTGCCCTCATATTCCATCGCCACTACGCGATCCAGTGTCACCGTGACGGCGACTCCTCACATGCGACGTTGACGCCTAGGGCAGCTAAGTCTTGGCGGAGGGCGGGGGTGCTGGTGAAGGGGAGGGCGTGGAGGCCGGAGGTGCGGGCGCCTGCGCAGTTGTCTAGGCGGTCGTCGGTGAAGACGGCCCGGGCTGGGGTGATGTCGAAGCGCTGGCAGAGCAGGTCGTAAATGGCTCGGTCAGGTTTGGCTAGGCCCACATAACCTGACACGACGATGCCGTCCATGAGGGCCAGGGCTGGAATGGCTTGCTCGGCGTAATGGAAAAGTTCCTTCCACCAGTTGGATAGGCCATACACCCGGTAGCCCGCGTCTTTCAGCTCCTCCACTAGGGCTTGCGCCCCATCCACGAGGCCGGTCAGAGTGGCCGGGTAATGGTCAGCATAATGCCTGATGAAAGGCGCCCAGCGTGGAGTCTCGGCGGCTACAGCGGCGATGCCGTCCTCCAGGGGGCGACCTGCATCCTGCAGGTGGTTGAAGGCAGCAAAGTCGAAGCTATCAAGGAAAGCCTGCACTTCAGCAGGGTCAAGGTCACTGAAGGCCCGCGTGAAATCCCAATGAACCAGTACGTTCCCAAAATCGAAAACCACCGTGTCAATAGGCTCAGCGGCACCCGCCGTCGCTACTCCCGACAACCCCGCCACTCCCGGCAGCGCAGCAGCAGGGGCAGAGGCGGGCTCAATGGAACCGCTCACCGCTCCATCGTTGACAGAGTCTGAATCGTTCACAGTAACTCCTCCGGGTCGAGTTGGACTCGCACTTTACCTGGCTCACGTTTAGCCGACCGCACCGCCATAGATGCCCGCAACTGCCGCGCCAACTGATCCCCGTCCACCTGTGGCACCCGGACAGCCACCCGCACGGGAGCGTCCTCAAACAAGGCCGCCTGCTGAACCTGCTGAGTCTCACCCCCAGCCGTCCCAACTCGCCCCCCAACGCGAGACAAAGCGCGCGACGAAGCACCGCGAGCGTCCGGCTCAACATCCACCGGCCCCAGCGTTGTCGTCGCATCAGCCAAGGCCACCCGGGCGACCACGGCAGCCACAGCGTCCCGGTTCCCTGTCACGGCGGCCACCCGCACGGCAGGCGGCAAATCCAAGTGGATGCGGTCATCCAGTTCCCGCGAAGCCAACAGTCCAGGGTTGACTGCTACCAGGGCCGCCGTCGGGCCGGGCGCCCCGTCACCCACCAGCAACACCTGCCCCCCAGCCGAGGCTGGAACCACTAGGTGGGCTGCGGTCAGCCACCGTCGCAGGGCCTCCGTAGCAGCCGACAGACCGACCCCCGCCGACGCAGCAGCCGCATCCAGCAGCAGGGCGGCGGCATACCCGCCCTCCGCGACCGGCTCTGCCCCCGGCGTGGCGACGACAATGGCCGGGCGGGCAGGCACCACATCGAGAATCCCGGCAGCCGACGTGGACGACGACACCCGCACGGGCACGCCAGGGAAGGCCCGACCGAGTTCTTCTGCCGTGCGCGCCGACCCGACCGTCACGGCCCGCACCTGGGTGGCCCGGCAGTGGGGGCACTGCCAGCCCCCGGCCAACCGGCCACACCAGCGGCATTGCGGCAGGCCGCCCGCCGCATCCGTCAAAGCCAGCGGCCCGTGGCAGGCCGGGCAGGCGGCCACCTCCCGGCAGCCCGCGCAGGCCACCATGGGCACGTAACCGGTGCGGGGCACCTGGACTAGCACTGGCCCGCGAGTCAGCGCATCCCGAACGGCCCGCCAGGCTGTTGACGGGATGCGGGCGTAAGCGGCTGGCCCTTCGGGGGCTAAGGCCTCCGAAGTGAGGGCGCGCACGCGGGGGGCAAAAGACCGCAGCAGGTCGCGGGGGGCGACAATCTCCCGCGCCCAACCGTCGGCCAGCATGGCTTGGGCGTGCACGGTACGCCCAGGTGAACCCAGCAGGTAGGCAGTCTGTTCCAGGTCGCTGCGCAGGGCCAGCAGGTCGCGGGCCTGCGGGTAGGGGGCGTGTGGTTCGGCCAGGGTTTGCTCCCCGTCCCCCCAACACACGATGAGGCCCAGGTTCCGCACGGGAGCGAACATGGCGGCCCGCGTGCCCACAACAACCCGGGCCTGGCCCCGCGAGGCTTTGAGGAAGTCCGCATAACGGACGGCAGGGCCAGCCTCTGCCGTCAACGTGGCAGTCACCGTCCCGTCCACACCGGCCTCCGTCAAGGCTTCGACCAGGCGTGACACGTCACGTGCATCAGGGGCGAGGATGATGACGCCCAGCCCAGCAGCCACCGTTTCCCTGGCTAGCACGGCGATGGAGGCCGCCCATACGGGCAGGGTTGCAGGCCGGTCAGGGTCACTGCTGGGCGCGAGGCCCGGCAGGGGCGTCCACACGGCCTTGGGGTGCTGACCTGCACACACCCGCGACAGGAAGGCCTCGCCACCCACATAGGGGGTCCACAAGCCAGCCCACGGCTTCCCGCCAGCAGCAGTGTCCGATCCCCCGGCATCGCTCCCGTCCATCGCCGCAACCACAGGGCCGCCGTCATCACCCACTCCCCCAGCCACCTCAGCAAGAAGCGGGACAGCCGCCACGGCACCAGAACCAGCACCATCAGCCACCACGCCACCATCAGCCACCGCATCGGGCACAGCCTTTTCGGTGCGGGCATGGCGGGGTGGAATAGCCAACCGCAGCACATCGGCCAGGGTTCCGGCATATCGGGCAGCAACCGCCCTGGCTAGGGCCAACACTTCCGGCGTCAGCACTCGTTCGCCAGATACCAGCCGTCGCAACGGCTGCAACTGCCCGTCATGGTCGGATCCGTCCAAGCGCTCAACAACAAAGCCGTCCACGTCTCGACCGCCAAAGCGGGCTTTGATGCGGACGCCCGGCTGACAGTCCGCATCCATAGCCGCTGGCACCAGGTAGTCGAAGGCCCGGTCCAGGTGGGCGGGTTGCAGGTCGAGCACTACGCGGGCCACGGGCAGGTGGGCGGCGATGGGCACCGGGCCTGCCTGGCGTTTTCGTGTGACCGGGGCCTGGACAGCATCAAGCCCCAGCAGGGCAGGTTCGGCGGCCTGCTGCTGGGGCTTGATGGGGGCTGTCGCGGTCATGGGTTCAGCATAAAGCGAGCCACTGACGTTGCGGCATCAGTGCGCGATTTTCGCAGGTCAAAGCCGTCAACACGCATCATCCCGGCATCAAAACCAGACACCTGAAAGGTCAGGCGGTCACGGCTTGAAGGTCGGCGACACGGTCGGTGCGCTCCCACGTGAACTCGGGCAGTTCGCGGCCAAAGTGGCCGTAGTTGGAGGTTTTGGCGTAGATGGGGCGCAGCAGGTCTAGTTCGGCGATGATGGCGGCGGGCCGCAGGTCAAACACCTTGCCGATAGCGTCAATGATGCGGTCGACGGGTACCGTCTCTGTGCCGAAGGTTTCCACGTAAAGGCCCACCGGGTGGGCGCGGCCGATAGCGTAGGCCACCTGCACTTCGCAGCGTTTGGCCAGGCCAGCAGCCACCACGTTTTTGGCCACCCAGCGCAGGGCGTAGGCGGCGGATCGGTCCACCTTGGACGGGTCTTTGCCGCTGAAGGCGCCGCCGCCGTGGCGGGCCATGCCGCCGTAAGAGTCGACAATGATTTTGCGGCCAGTCAGTCCGGCGTCACCTTGCGGGCCGCCGACAACAAACTTGCCGGTGGGGTTGACGTGCAGGGCGTAGGAGCCGGTGTCGATGGTCAGGTTGGCGGCGGCCAGCACGGCGGCCACCACCTGCTCGGCGATGGCCTCACGCAGCCAGGCCTGGTCTACGTCCGGGTCATGCTGGGTGGACACCACGACGGTGTCTAGGCGGACGGGGGTGTCGCCGTCGTAGGCGATGGTCACCTGCGTTTTGCCGTCGGGGCGCAGGCCGGGCACGGCACCGGTTTTGCGCACGGCAGTGAGTTTTTCTGACAGGCGGTGGGCCAGCCAGATGGGCAGGGGCATGAGTTCGGGGGTGTCGTCGCAGGCGTAACCGAACATGAGGCCCTGGTCGCCGGCGCCTTGTGTGTCGTAGTCGTCCACGATGGTGTCGCCGACGCGCACTTCTTCGGCCGTGTCTACGCCTTGGGCGATGTCGGGTGACTGCTGGCCGATGGACACGGACACGCCGCAGGATTTTCCGTCAAAGCCGATAGCGGACGACGTGTAGCCGATTCCCAGCACGGTGTCACGGATTATCTGCGGAATCTCCACGTAGGCGTCCGTGGTCACCTCTCCGGCAACGTGGACGAGTCCGGTGGTGACCAGGGTTTCCACGGCTACGCGAGACCTGGGGTCTTGGGCCAGCATCGCGTCGAGGATGGAGTCGCTGATGAGGTCGGACACCTTGTCCGGGTGGCCTTCGGCCACGGACTCGGAAGTGAACAAACGCAGGGCAGTCATGGGGGGATACTTTACGTGTTCACCGCCGGGGAAATGAAGGCGGAGTCTCATCATGTGGGATGGGCGTGCGCTTTACGCCGCGCGCGTAACGTTCGATGGCAGCGGGTCGCCTCGTCACTGCTGCATCCGGCCGGTCATCGCACCCGCCGACGACGAGCCACCGCGACCGGCGACGGCGCCGCCTTAGGTCTGTTTCGCCACTGCGGCGGTGAGGATGGCGTCGGCTACTTCCCGTTTGCTTCCGGCAGCGTGGGCGACTTCCGTCCCGGTCGCGTCGAGAATCCACACTTCGTTGTCGAGCGTTCCGAAGCCTGCCCCCCCGCCAACCCGGTTGACGGCCAGCAGGTCTGCACCTTTGCGTTGGGCTTTGGCCCGTCCGTGGTCGAGGACAGACCCGGCGTCGTCGCCTGTTTCGGCGGCAAATCCGACGATGACCTGCCCAGTCCGTAAACGGTCGGTGACCAGTTCCCGCAGTACGTCAGGGTTTTCTACCAGTTCGATGACGGGTGGGCCCCCTCCGGGCGTCTTTTTGATTTTCACGTCCGCCGCCTGGGCGGGACGGAAGTCGGCTACGGCGGCAGCCATGATAACGATGTCGGCCTGGCTTGCGGCTTGACGGACGGCCTGACGGAGTTGCGCCGTCGACTCGACGGGAACAACGGTATCCGCCGCTGATGCGACCTCATTCGCTGGAACGTCCACGTTGGCTGCCACCAGCGTGACCTGCGCACCCCGCGCCCTGGCTGCCGCAGCCAAGGCAACCCCTTGACGGCCAGTCGACCGGTTCCCAATCCACCGAACCGGGTCGATGGGTTCCCGCGTCCCGCCAGCAGAAATGACGACGTGCAGGCCAGCCAGGTCTCCGCCTGAGCCCTGTTCAGCCGGCACAGACTCAGCCGGCACAGACTCAACCGACGGAGATTCAACCGTCACAGTCGAAACAACAGCCAGCGCCTCACGCATCAGCACTTCCGGGTCAGGCAGGCGCCCGGCCCCCGAATCCTTGCCGGTCAACCTGCCCACGGCAGGCTCAATAATGTGCACCCCTCGAGCCTTCAGGGTGGCCACGTTGGCGACCGTCGCGGGATGCTCCCACATTTCCGTGTGCATGGCCGGAGCCATCACTACGGGGGCGTGGGTGGCCAGCAGGGAGGCGGTGAGCAGGTCGTCGGCCCGTCCGGCAGCAGCACGGGCCAGCAGGTCGGCGGTGGCCGGGGCGACAATAACCAGGTCGGCACCCTGTCCCAAGGCCACATGCTCCACTTGGTCAACGTTGGCAAAGACGGAGGTTGTCACCGGTTGGCCGGACAGGGCCTCCCAGGTGGGGGCGCCCACAAACTGTAGGGCCGCCTGGGTGGGCACCACGCGCACCTCGTGGCCTGCCTCACGCAGCAGCCGCAGCAGCAGCACCGCCTTGTAGGCGGCAATACCGCCACTGACCCCCAACAGGATGCGCATACTGTCACCCTATGACGAAACCCCGCGTCGAGCGAGCGGCGCGGGGTTTCGTCAACAGCAGATTGGTTTCGTCAGAATCCGGCAGGTTCACCGAAGGCGTCATCACCGAAATCGGCGGCGAAGTCGTCAGCGGAACCGAAGGCGTCAGACGTGTCGAAGGCCGGGTCGTTAGCAATGTCAATGTCGGCGAAGGCCTCATCGTCGGCCAGGTCTTCAACCTCATCGAGGGGCTTGGATTCGAGTAGGCCCTCGTTGATTTCGCGCATGGCAATAGACAGGGGCTTTTCTTGGGCGCGCACGTCAACCAGGGGGCCAACGTTCTCCAAGAGACCTTCGTTCAACTGGCTGTAGTAGGCGTTGATTTGCCGGGCCCGCTTGGCCGCGTAGAGCACCAGGCCGTACTTGGATTCGGTTTTGGCAAGCAGTTCGTCGATGGGGGGGTCGGTGATACCGATGGGTTGGGCCATAGTTCCGGCCATGAGGACACACTCCAGTGAGGTGTAGGGGCAAATGGACTGCCTGACATTCTACGCTGTCTTGTCCAATCGGCGCACATCACCATGCTAGGCGTGTGGCGTCAAGCCCATTTCTGCGATGAGGGCATCCGTAGCCCGCCCCACCACATCGTTGACGATGGTGACATCAAACTCTGCCTCGGCAGCCAACTCCACTCGGGCCGTGCGCAGGCGCCGCTCTTGTTCCTCAGCATCCTCCGTGCCGCGACCTCGCAGGCGGGCCTCTAACTCGTCCCAACTGGGCGGGGCTAGGAAAACGAAGCGGGCGTCGGGCATGGTTTCGCGCACTTGACGGGCGCCCTGTAAGTCGATCTCCAGCAGGGTGGGCACTCCGGCAGCCAAATGTTGTTCGACGGGGCGGCGGGGCGTACCGTATTTGTGGCGTTGGTGAACGCAAGCCCATTCGAGCATTTCACCTGCGGCAACCAGTTCATCGAAGCGGTCTTCGGGAATGAAAATGTAGTGGACGCCGTCGATTTCGCCGGGCCGCGGGGGTCGCGTTGTCGCCGACACTGACAGCCACACTTGCGGATACCGTGCGCGCACGTCCGCGCTGACGGTTCCCTTGCCGACAGCCGTTGGCCCGGCAAGCACGGTAAGTCGAGAAGCAGCCACGGCCCCAACTCTAACCGCTACGGCAAAGAAAGACCGGACAGGATAACCTGCCCGGTCTTTCAGGAACTTTCAACTACCCGGCTTACGGGAAGCGGGTTTCGAGCTCTTTGCGCTGGTGCGGGCCGAGGCCGCGAACGCGACGAGTCTCGGCGATGCCGATCTCTTCCATGATGGCTTGAG
>JAITCK010000019.1 GCA_031283115.1 Cellulomonadaceae bacterium
CAGGTTGGCTTCGGAGTTGATGACTCCAGCCAGCCTGCGGACGCCTTCGCGGATGCGTTCTTCTGTGGGGTAGCAGAAGGACAGGCGCATGTAGTTGGCACCCTCGCCGTCGTAGTAGAAGGCTGTTCCTGGTACGTAAGCCACCAGTTCTGTTGTTGCCCTGGGCAACATTGACCGGGCGTCGAGACCGGCAGGCAACTTCACCCACACGTAGAAGCCTCCATCGGGCACATTCCACTCACAGGTGGGCAGGTAGGTTTCCAGGGCGCCCACCATGGCGTCACGACGCGACCGGTACATGTCGCGGAAGTTTTTGATTTGGGCCTTCCAGTCGAAGTTGGACAGGTAGGTAGAGATCGCCATTTGCGAGGCGTTCGAGGGGCACAAAATGGCGGCCTCTGAGGCCAACACCAGTTTTTCGCGGACGGCAGGCGGGCAAATAACCCAGCCCACCCGGAAGCCGGGGGCAAAAGTCTTAGAGAAAGACCCCAGGTAGATAACCCCTTCGGAGTCGAAGGCTCGCATGGCGGGCAGGGGCTCACGATCAAAACCCAACAGGCCGTAAGGGTTGTCTTCGATGATGAGCACGCCATGCCGGTGGCAGATATCAAGGATTTCGTGACGACGGTCTAGGGGGATAGTGACACCGGCCGGGTTGTGGTAGTTGGGTACCGTGTAGAGGTATTTCACGGTTTTTCCGGCAGCCCGCGTGGCAATAATGGCCTCTTCGAGGCGGGCAGGGATGAGCCCTTGCGCGTCAATCTCCACATGGACAACGTCGGCCTCATAGGACCGGAACACGCCCAGGGCGCCCACATAGGAGGGTGCCTCAGCGATGATGACATCGCCCGGGTCGATAAGGATACGGGTGAGCAGGTCAAGGCCCTGCTGAGACCCGGTAGTGATGACAACATCATCAGGGTGGGCGTCAGCGATGCCTTCCAAGGCGACAATATCGAGAACCTGTTGGCGCAGCACCTCGTGACCTTGACCAGACCCATACTGCATGGCCGTGGTGCCCTGTTCGACAATGAGTTGAGCGAAGGCCTCACTGATGGTGTTGAGGGGCAGGTCAGAGATGTTGGGCATACCGCCAGCCAGGGACACCACCTCAGGGCGGTTGGCTACCGCGAAGAGGGCGCGAATCTCAGAGGCACGCATACCGTGGGCGCGTTGCGCGTAGGCGTTGAACCACGGGTCAAGGCGGGTGCCAGCAGCGCTGTCATCGGCCAAGACAGGGCTAGCGGTAGTGTTCCCATCAAGGGAAGTCGATTCCGTGATGTCAGACATGTATGCCTCCAAGTTCGTGCAGGTACCGCGAACCTTATATGGCTGAGGCCAGTGCAGCCGTGATTTGGTTCACAAGGTCGGCTTTGGGGCGGGCGCCAATGATGGTGCCAACAACTTCCCCGCCAACAAAAACCATCATGGTGGGGATGGAGGTGATGTTGTAGGCGGCAGCGGTTGCGGCGTTGGCTTCGGTATCAAGTTTGGCGATGGTGAACTGGTCGGCGTACTCGTCAGAAATCTGTTCAAGCACGGGGGCGACCGCCCGGCAGGGGCCGCACCAGTCAGCCCAAAAATCCACAACAACAGGCTTGTCAGAAGACAAGACGGTAGTAGCGAAGTCTGCGTCAGTAACGGCAATAGATGACATGATGTGCTCCTTTGAAGCGGTGGTAGCGGTGGTAGTGAGAGTGGTTAGAGGGAGGCCAGGTAGTGCTGGGCGTCAAGGGCGGCAGAGCAGCCAGACCCAGCAGCAGTGATCGCTTGACGGTAGGTGTGGTCAACGGCATCACCGCAAGCGAAAACGCCGGGAAGGTTGGTGCGTGTCGAACGGCCTTCACAGACAATGTAACCACTGTCGTCAAGTTCGACCTGACCCTTGACAAGGTCGGTACGGGGAACATGCCCGATGGCCACAAACAAACCGGTAGCGTCCAAGGTTCGCAACTGGCCGGTGACAGTGTCGCGCAGGGTGAGGGATTCCAGGGAGGTTTCGCCGTGAATCTCAGCGATTTCACTGTTCCAGGCAAACTCCAACTTAGGGTCATCTTGCGCCCGCTTGGCCATAACAGCGGAAGCCCGCAGGGCGTCGCGGCGGTGAATGACAGTGACTTTGGAGGCGAAACGAGTGAGGAAGGTGGCCTCTTCCATGGCGGAGTCACCGCCGCCAACAACAGCAATGTGTTGGTCGCGGAAGAAGAATCCGTCGCAGGTGGCGCAGAAGCTGACGCCGCGGCCTGACAGGCGCTGTTCGCCGTCAATACCCAACTGACGGTAGGCCGAACCGGTCGCCAGGATGACGGCGCGGGCCTGGTAGGTGTCACCGCCACCTGTCACCAGAGTTTTCACGTCGCCGTCGAGGGTGGCTGTCTCGACGTCATCCCATTCGACCTGGGCACCAAACTTTTCGGCCTGTTCCTGCATAGCAGCCATGAGGTCTGGACCCATAATGCCAGCGGGGAAGCCGGGGAAATTTTCTACTTCGGTGGTGTTCATCAGGGCACCACCGGCAGTCACCGACCCGGCGATGACCAGGGGGGATAGTCCGGCGCGGGCTGCGTAAATGGCGGCCGTGTATCCGGCCGGACCGGAGCCGACAATAGCGACATCGTAAATCTCAGACATGGTTTTCCTTGGAATGACGGTAGGTACGGTGAGGGCTGATGGAGGCTGGGGTTATTCGATGGTGAGTTCGCCTAGTTCCAGGCGGATGCGTCCGTTTGATGACGGCAACTCGGTAATCCACAGAACGAAGGATTCAGTGGTGACCGGGGACGCGAAGGTCAGTTGAGTGTCCGGGTAAATGGCGCTAGAGGCGAGCACGGTTCCCGATGTGGGGTCGGCGCCGGTAGCGGCTCGTACTTCAACGTGACCTCCCGTGCTGTTGGTGGCCAAGATGATGCGGTGGACTTCCGCCGGTTCCCGCAGGCGAATCTCGAAACCTAGGCCAGAGGCCAGGTTGCCGAAGTTGGGAGTCCGGTAGGTAAAGGTGTTCCAGAAGGTTGACGGGTCGCCGTCAATAGCCAGCGGAGCATTCTCGGTACGTTCACCCAAGCCAGAAGGGTCAATAACGGCTACAGATTCGATGACGGGACGGACCTCAACAGGCTGAGGTTCTTGGGTGTCATCGTCACCGATGCCATCGGCATCCGCATCGCCGTTAGCACCAGGGCTGGCTTGAACGTCGGCCGTGGCTGCGGGACTAGGGTTGGCTTGCAGGGGGCCAGCAGGTTGAAAGGCGTTGTTGATGGCCCAGCCGGTAGCCACCACAACGGCTGCAATGATGAGGCCAAGCACAATAGGTGTGGCCCGCACACCCTTACGGTGATGGGCTTCGACGGGAGGCTGCTGGGTGGTGGATGACGGCATGGGCGTCTTTCCTTGAAGGGGCGGCGTCGCTGGTGCGGGTTGTTCAGCGCGCACTGGTGGGAAGGTGGGTGCGGGTGGGGTTACTGGTTGCGGCGGTGCCACAGGTGCCGGTGCGGTTGCGGGGCGGGCTGAGACGGCGGCAAAGGGTGCCACGGGAACACCGTAGGCGGGGGTTGCCGGGCGATCCGGTCGACCGATACGTCCCACTAACCCCATAGCGGCGGCACTGGCTGCTGCCGCTCCCACCAGGCTACCGGCAGCAGCGCCCTCAGCAAGAGGGGAACGGGCAGGATGAACTGATTGACGTTGCGGGATACCGGCAGGGCTGACGTCGTCTTCCGGGTCAGTGGAGGAGTCGTCGCCCATCTCATTGTTCTCGTCAAGGGAAGCCTGACCCTGCGATGGGTTACCCATCGTGGAGATATCCTCCCAAGGGGCCAAGGCATCGGCGACGGCTTGGGCGGTGGTCAGCGCAGTCAGGTCACCGTCAGCCAGCAGGGGGCCAGCCATTGACGCTAAGGCGCGGGCGTCAGCCAACTGACCGTCGGTGGCCGTGGTGTCAGCAGGTTTGGTGCCGGTAAGTACCGCATCCGTACCCAGGCCCGTAATAGTGATGCGGTTATGGGACACATACACTGACTGAGGCCGCAAGGCTCCATGATATACGCCGCGACCTGCAGCAACAGCCAAGGCGGTGGCAGTCTCGCCAACGACGGTCCGCAGTCGGTCTGGCGCAATGTCCGTGAGATCAGCCAAGGGAAGGCCGTCAACCACGGACGTGACCACATACCTGACCGATGCGCCATCGGGCAAAGTAGAAGACCCGGCATCAAGGACACGCGGGAAGCGGGTGTCGATGACGGTCGCCGCGCGTCGAGCAGAATCGAGGGCTTCATCGCAGCGAGGGCCAGTCAACACGAGAACTCGAACAGGCCGGTCAAGCACCGCATCGTGAGCCTGCCACTGTGACAAACACTCGATACCAGCAGGCAGGTGAGTTTGCAGCAGATACCGTTCGGCAATAAAGTCGCCTTCGCGCGCGAGCAAGTCACCTTTGGCTGTGTGACGTGTGCTCATGGGAGATCTCCGTTCACTTCCGCTGGTCACCGCGTTTTGACGCACAGGTATCAACAATGTGCCCCGATGACACGAAAACGGGTCGCCAAGACACTCGAATACTGCAATGCAGCGGGTTTACGGTACACGTAGTGCAGGGTCAGTAAGGCCATCTGCCCCTTGACGGCTGTCAGAACGGCCACGTCGGATCGTTCGGACGATTCCTGCAACCAAAAGAAGCAGCAAGATGACGGCAGCAACAGCAGTACCAGCGGTCTCCCATCCGGCCCGCACCCGCAAATCGAGGGTGGCACTAGCCCCCGTATGCTGGCCGTCCCGGGTGAGCACATAAATGCCGATGGTCACGTCACCAGAAGCGATAGCACGAACAGGCACGTATACGGTTTGGCTCGACTGCGGATCTAACGTCACTGTAGGACGGTCGTCAACGACAAGCCGGGGGTCGCGCGGGTCAAGTTCAATAGTGACAGTGGCCTGAGCCGGTAGGTCATTGCGGACAGAAATAGGCAGAGAACCTTCATCGCTGATGAGGGTGACACCGGCAGCTGTCGCCGACAAAGATTCGCTCAACATGCGGGACTGGTGCAGGGCAGCGTTAGCGAGGTTACTGCGGTCACCCTCGGTCAGGGCACCAGGCTGTGTGGCCATGCTCGGCGATGTCACGTCACGCCAGGCTACAGCCACAGGGAGGGCCAAGGCAGCCGATAGAGGGCCAAAAATGCTGGAAGGCTCATCAGTGACACTGGCTAGGCGGGCCACCGAAGTCCTGGCATCAGCCAAGGTCCGCACCGTGGAAGGGGGCAGGGTTGAACCGGAAGGCACTGACAGGCCTGATGGGGTCAAAGCCGTTGTTGTGGCTGTGGTTGCTGCTGCGGTGTCGGTGAGCAAGGGCAGGCTGGAGAAGTCTGTGACATCCGACGCGGCCGGAGCAGAGGGGGTGGCAGAGGCTAAACTCACCCAGCCGGTGCCAGTCAACGCATCAAGCAGGGCAGAAACCCGTGCCGGGTCAGGATGCCAACTGCGGGGCAAGGCAATAAGGATGGGCTTGTCACGGGAGAACCCATCGGCGATGAGCGAGGTTTCCGCAGCCGCACGGACAAGTAACTCCGTGTCGAGCACAAGGCCGGGCTGCTGCTGTGTCCCATCGGACGATGGTGACGGTGACTCGATGGATCCGTCTAGCCCGGCTGTTGGGGCCTGAGTGAGTTGGGCGATCAGAGGTGACAGGGTGCCGTCGGGAATCAGTGCCGTCACCAGGCCAGCCTCCGTGGACACCGACACAGAAGACGATGATGCCGACGGGACAAGACTGCTGGCCGGAATAACCAGCGACGACAAGCCGGAAGCAGTCACACTATGCAAGGCGTCAGGGGTGAGTATTGCGCCTTCAGGAAGCCAAGCCAACGGGGAAGCCCAGGTGTCAGGCACCGTCCAGCGGGAATCATCGTCGCTGGTGGTGCCTGCACTGTTGCTGGCACTACCAGTGGAGTTGCTGTTGTTGACATGGCTGCCCGTGTCAGATGGGGGTGACGGCAGGGGAACCGTCACCGCATCAACCAGGTCTTGAGGCGAAAGATCGGCGCGAGATAAGGCCACCAGGTCAGGGTCAAAAGGTGGCAGCGGGCTGGTCTGCCCGCCGCGCGTCAACGCAGCCACCCGCGACAACCACTGCAACACTGCCTGGTCATCACTGGCCGCAGCCACCGCCATAACAGCCGGGTCAACAGCTGCAGCCACCGCCTGGCTGCCGGTGGCTGCAGCGTTGATAGCGGCCAAAGACTGGACAGCCGCATCAAGGCGGCCAGTAGATGCCACCAAAGGCTCCAACTGAGGCAATAAGTCGCTGTCAAGGTCAAAGGCAGGGCCAGTCAACGGAGCCGCAAAAGCCAGAGAAGCCAGCGAATCTGTGACGTCATAGCCTGAGCCTGGATCCCACAACAAAAAAGACCGCAATACAGCACCCGACAACTCGCCTGCATCCCGCAAAGACACAGACAAAGGCCGCGGCCCACGTGCCCCACCATCAAGATGCAGCCGGTCAATATCGACAACCACATCCACCAGCCTCGAAGCGCCAGGCGCCAAAGAACCAACAGACTCGGTTGCCACCTGCGTCACCGTGCGTTGCGAAGAACCCTGCACCCACGACGACAAATCATCCCGCGACCCCAACCGCCGCCAACCCACACCCACATCAATCAGGCCAGAAGCCAGCGGACGCTCAGACGTATTCGACACCAGCACAGACAGCGACAACTCAGTACCCGGCCCCACCACCAGGTGAGACAGCCCCGACAAAGCCAGCACAGGGGTCGCCAACTGCGAAGAGGTTTCGACCACGGCAGGAGTCGTTGTCGTAGGAGGAAAAGACGACAACAAGCCGCCCGCAGGAACAGCCACAGCAGCC
Organism: Cellulomonadaceae bacterium; assembly: GCA_031283115.1. GTDB lineage: Bacteria > Actinomycetota > Actinomycetes > Actinomycetales > Cellulomonadaceae > Xylanimonas. Next base: position 6,860 of record JAITCK010000019.1, read on the forward strand.
ACGGTAGTGACAGCAGCAGCCACGGCAGAAACAAGAGGGCGACTCATCGGCCAGAACCTGACCGAGCGGGGGTGGATGCAAGGGCCGGGGTAAGAGGAGGCGTAGGTGCGGGTAGGGGCGTGGAAGTTGGAGTTGGAGTCAGCAGGTCAGCGACAAGGGCAGGATTCTCCGCAACCATGCCCCGCGCCACCACCGCCAACTTCTGCTCATTGGCGTAACTCAGACGGTCAGGCAGGGTACTGAGAGGAACCCAATGAGCATCTTCCGCCTCATGGTCAGGATCATTTTCAACCGTGAGATAGCCACCAGTCATCACCAACAAAAAATGGTGAACCATCTTGTGAACACGCCGCGTATCGCCGCTAAACCAGTAGTCGATGACACCCAAGGTGCAACGAATCTCCCCCCGAATACCCGTCTCCTCAAAAACCTCACGCATAGCCGCTTCCTCAGCGGTCTCTTCTCCCTCAAGGTGGCCCTTGGGTAGACACCATTCAAGGCGACCAGCCCGGTTACGGCGAGTAATCACAGCAACCTGCAAGCCCTTCTCACCTGCTGCTGGCGGGCGCACCACCACACCACCCGCGCTGGTCTCATCACTGACCGGAAGATGCGGGGTAGGCGGAGTCGACGGCGGCAGAGGCGACAACCCCCCCGAACCTGGAGCCGACCCAGGGGCCCGCCTCAACTGAGACGGGTCAACATGACGGGGAAAGTTCCCCGGCGGTCGCAGACGAGCAGAATCGTTGGTGGAGTCGGGTTGCGGTTCCTCGCCTGTTTGCTGTGCTGGTGGGATTTGAGATATCGATGCAGGGTTTTTGCGCGCGAAGAGAGCAGGAGTCGGCGTCGGAGGGAGAGAAGTAGCCGGCTGGACTGCGGAACTTAGTGGGGGTGTGATAGGTGAAAGCGGTTGATCAGTAGAACCGGTAGGCGGAAGGACCGTCGAAACTACCGGCTGAGACTCAACTGCTGGAAGGGGGGCGCTTTCAGCCAGGTCGTTTGTGCTGGTGTGAACCAGACTGGGGGACGATGACGTGTAGACGGTGCGGGGGCCGGGGGCCGGGTGGGCGCGGCGGGCTAGATCGGCGGGGGTGATGCGGGGCAGGGCGGGCTGACGCGGTGTCGCGTGCTCGTGGTCCCCTTTCGCCCCTGACATAGAGTCAACCCTACCGATTCTCTGGCGCCTGTCAGGGTGAGCGCGCGCGCAAGTAGGTGATTTCGGCACGATCAGGGAGAATCAGGGCGTGCCTATGTCACCCGAACTGCTTTTAGCCGTCGTCAACGCCACCGATCAGGTGCCGTCTGTCGCCATTGAGTTGGGCCGGGTTTTCGCCGATGCCGGACACGAGTTGGCCCTGGTTGGCGGGCCAGTTCGGGACGCTTTTTTGGGCCGGGCCTCCAACGACCTGGACTTTGCGACATCGGCCACACCCGACGAAACCCTGGCCCTGCTGGCGCGTTGGGGTGACGCCCATTGGGATATTGGTAAGGCTTTCGGCACCATCGGCGCCCAGAAACGACTGCCTGGCGGTGATGTTGTCGTTGAGGTCACCACCTACCGGACGGACCAGTACGACCCGGCCTCCCGCAAACCTGTCGTCGCTTTCGGTGACACTTTGGACGGGGATCTGTCGCGGCGGGACTTCACCGTGAACGCTATGGCTATCCGCCTGCCATCCTTGACTTTTGTTGACCCCTTCGGTGGCCTGGAAGACTTAGGCAAAAAACTGCTGCGCACCCCCATCGAACCGCAAAAATCTTTTGATGATGACCCCCTGCGGATGATGCGGGCCGCCCGCTTCGCCTCCCAACTGGGTTTCCGGGTCGAAGGGGAAACCTACGAAGCTATCGAGGCGATGGCTGACCGCCTGGACATCGTGTCTGCCGAGCGAATCCAAGCCGAACTGACCAAACTTCTCTGCGGGGCGCACCCGCGCGAGGGCTTAGAGATTCTGGTGGAGTCCGGCCTGGCCGACCAGATGCTGCCTGAACTTCCAGCCCTGCGCCTAGAAATAGACGAACACCACCACCACAAGGACGTCTACGAACACTCCTTGACCGTGCTTGACCAGGCTATCGCCCAAGAAACCGGCCCCGACGGCCCGGTTCCTGGCCCTGACCTGGTGCTGCGCCTGGCCTCTCTGCTACACGACTGCGGCAAACCAGCCACTCGCAAGTTCGAGCCGGGCGGTGGGGTGTCCTTCCACGCCCACGATTACGTGGGTTCAAAGATTGTGGCCAAGCGCCTGCGGGCGCTGAAATATGAGAAGCAGGTGGTCAAAGATGTGGCCCGCCTGGTCGAGTTGCACCTGCGTTTCCACGGCTACGGCGACGGCGCCTGGACGGATTCGGCTGTCCGCCGTTACGTCACCGATGCCGGGCCCCTGCTGGAGCGCCTGCACCGGCTGACCCGGGCCGACTGCACCACCCGCAACAAGCGCAAGGCTGACCGTCTATGGAACCAGTACGGTGAACTCATCGCCCGTATCGACGCCCTACGGGCTCAGGAAGAAATCGACGCTATCCGCCCCGACCTGGACGGTAACGCCATCATGCAGATTTTGGGCATCGGCCCAGGCCGCGAGGTGGGCATGGCCTACAAACACTTGCTGGCTCTCCGCATGGAGCATGGCCCCCTGGACGAGCAGGCAGCCATCGAAGAACTCAGGCGCTGGTGGGCCGCCCACACATCTCAGGCGTAAAGGGTGGGGTCTACTTCGCGGGGCTGGCGGGCGGCGCGGGTCAGCACCAGAATAGCGATGACCGTGTAGGCGGCGGCCAGGGCCAGGAAGAGGGGACGAGACCAGCCGATGTCGGGGACGATGAAGGCGGCGATGACGGCTGAGCCCGTGTAGGCGACGTTGAAGAAGAGGTCGTAGAAGGAGAAGGCCCGGCCACGGAAGTCATCGTGGGTGTCCCGCAACACGATGGTGTCGACAGCGATTTTCCCGGCCTGGGCAGCCATACCCAGTAGGCCTGCGGTGAGGAACACCACCCATCGGGCGTAACTGGCGGCCAGGAACACTTGGGAGGCCGCCGCGAAAAGCATCATCAGGCCCACCCACACTTGGGGGCCAGTTTTTCGGGACAGGACAGGCGTGATCAGCACGGCGACAGCCCCACCAATGACGATAGCGATGCCGATAACAGCGAACACGCCCATGCCACCTGCGGAATCGGTGGGGGAGGACAGGAGGTTGCGGGCCATGAGGATGGACGCAATGGTGACAATTCCGTAGAGGAACCGGTGGGCAGCCATAGCCAGCAGGCCTTGACCTGGGGTGACGCGGGCGATCATATAGCGGGCGCCCGTTTTCAGGTCGCTGCCGACGGTGTGGATGATGGTGGACCAGTCGCCCTTGTGGAGGTGTTCGGGACCGAGTTGGTCACGGCCCAGGCGGGTGGCAACCAGGCCAGCAACCGTCATCATGACGGCAGCGCCAAGAAGGGCCGCCCCGTTGCGGACTGTGCCGGGGGGGAGGAAGAGGCCAAGGCCAATCCCCAGGCCACCGCCGATGGAGAAGGCCGCCGAACCCAGGGTGGGAATGTAGGAGTTGGCGGTGAGCAGGAGGTCCTCATCAAGGACGGAGGGCAGGCCAGCCGACAGGCCGGACAGGATGAAACGGTTGAAGGCCAGGGCGACCAAGCCCAGACCAGCAGCAACCCAGGTGCCACCGAAGGAGAACATGGCGATGGCTGCCAGCAGGGTGAGTCCGCCGCGAATCAGGTTGGCGTAAAGCAAGACTTGCCGCCGCCGCCAGCGATCCAGCAGCACGCCCACAAAAGGTGCGACAACAAAGGGGCCCAGCATGATGGCGAATCCGGC
>JAITCK010000027.1 GCA_031283115.1 Cellulomonadaceae bacterium
GTTCACGTTTCGTTGGGCAGCATCAGCCCGGCCAGAGCCCGTCAAGGAATCGGGTGCGTTTACGGGTTGCTGGCCGGGAAGTTCCGGCCCCGTCTGCCACCCGCGCCCGTGCATAGGAAACGTTGAGCACGGTGCGCGCCCGGGTAATGCCCACATAGAGCAGACGGCGTTCTTCTGCCTGAGCGTCAGGGGTCTCGGCCAGGGATATGGGCATGAGTCCTTCACTCATTCCGGCCAGGAAAACGGCATCCCATTCCAGACCTTTGGCCGCGTGCAAGGAGGCCAAGGTGACTCCTTCGACGGTGGGGGCGTGTTGGGCGGCTGCACGTTCGTCAAGGTCGGCAACCAGGCTGGCGACGGTTGCGGGGCTGGCATCGGCGGTGGGGTGGGCGGCCAGGCTGTCGGCGAGAGCGACTAAAGCGTTCATGGCGTCCCAGCGGTCGCGCACTGCTCCGCGGGCGGCGGGGGGTTGGGGCGACCATCCGGCCCCGGTGAGAATGTCGCGCACTTGCTGGGGTAAGGGTGTGGTGGGGTCGGCGGTGCGGGCGGCTCCACGCAGCAGCACGATAGCGTCGCGCACGTCTTTGCGGGCGAAGAACCGTTCTCCGCCGCGCAGTTGGTAGCCGATACCGGCGTCGCTGAAAGCAGATTCGAAGGCTTGGGCTTGGGCGTTGGTGCGGAAGAGGACGGCAATCTCGCTGGCCGGAGTGCCTGCGGCGATGAGTTCTGCCGCCCGGCCTGCAATGCCTTCGGCTTCGGCGGCATCATCGTCATAACTGGCGTATTGGACAACGCGACCTGCCGGGCGTTGTGCCCGCAGTTCTAGCGCCCCGGTCACTCCCCCGCGCCGCAGCAACTGGTTGGCCAGGCTAACGATTTGTGGTGTGGACCGGTAGTCGCGTTCCAGGCGAATTTCGCGGGCATCAGCAAAGCGGGATCGAAAGTCGAGCAGGTAGGCGGGGGTGGCACCGGTGAAGGAATAGATGGTTTGCGAAGGATCACCGACAACACACAGTTCGCGGCGGTCTCCCAGCCACTGGTCGAGCAGAAAATGTTGCAGCGGAGAGACATCCTGATACTCATCAACGACAAAATGCCGGTACTGTCCACGCACTTGGCGGGCAATCTCTGGGTCTTCGACAAGGATCCCAGCCAAGATAGCGAGCACGTCTTCGAAGTCGATGACGCCCCGCTCAGTTTTGACGTCCTCATAGGCTGCGGCCAGGCGGGCAACCGTGTGATGGTCGAGTCCGGCCGGGGCGGGGCGACCTATGGCCAGCGCTTTTTCCGGGTAGTCGTCGGGCATGATGAGGCTGACCTTGGCCCATTCGATCTCCGAGGCCAGGTCGCGGACGGTCACCCGGTCAACGCCCACGCCGATCCGCCGGGCCGCATCAGCAACGGCTGGGGCTTTGGCTTCGATGATGCGGCTGGGAGCGCCGCCGATGACTCGAGGCCAAAAGTAGGCAAGCTGTTTGAGGGCTGCCGCGTGAAAAGTTTTCGCTTGGACGCCGTGGGCGCCAAGTTGCCGCAAACGAGACCGCATTTCACCGGCAGCCCGTGCCGTGAAAGTCACCGCCAGCACGGAGGTGGGCTTGTAGGTTCCTGTCGCCACCCCGTAGGCGATGCGGTGGGTGATAGCGCGCGTTTTGCCTGTTCCTGCCCCTGCAAGCACGACGACAGGGCCGGTCAGTGTGGCAGCCACTTGGCGTTGGTCAGGGTCGAGGGCGTCAAGTATCGCCTCCGGGCGCGGCGGGCTGACGGCCGGACGGGTGGGCATGGGTGGGTGGGACATAGCCCTAAGATTCTTCCATGACCACTACGCAATCTGACGTTTGGCTGCCCGAACCCGGCACAATCACCATGTTCACCACCCCCTGGTGCGGCTACTGCAAGCGCCTCAAAACCCAGTTGGCGTCGAAGAACATTGCCTGGACTGAGGTGGACATTGAGCAGCAGCCCGAGGCGGCCCTCTACGTTGAGCAGGTCAACAACGGCAACCAGACCGTGCCCACCGTCGTCTACCCTGACGGTAGCGCCGCCACCAACCCCTCCCTGGCTGACGTTCTCGCCGCCCTGTAACTCAGCGGCTCTGTCACTCGGTAGCGCTGTGACTCACCGCATGGCCCAACACGTGCGCACTGCGTGACGGGTTTCACCGTTTTTCGCCGGTTGGCAACTAGCGTGTGAGCGTGCGCCGTTCTCCCCTTGCCCTTGCCGCCCTTGCTACTGCTGCCGTCCCTGGTTTTCAGACCCGGGCTGTGCGTAGCGGCGCCGGTAGCGACGACTTTGATGTGGCCACTGTGACGGCTCTGGATGGCAGCCAGTGGGAGGTTCGAGCCCCCTTGTCGGCTACGGCAGGCATGGCTTTGGAGGCTGAGTCTGCCCTGCTGGATGCCCTGGGCCGCCACCATGACAGCGGCGACCTGCCTTTCACTGTGCCGGTCATTGCCGGGTCGGCTCCCCTGCCGGAGGGCGGGCGGGCCGTGGTGGTCAAGCCGTTGACAGGCACGGCTATCGACGTTGACGGTTTGGCGCCCGGCCCGGGCCTGGCTGCTGACTTGGGACGGGCTATCGCCTCC
>JAITCK010000096.1 GCA_031283115.1 Cellulomonadaceae bacterium
CCACAATAAAATTGGCGAACACCCTCATCGCCACTGTTGTCATCACCACAGGCACCTACGCCTACCGTCGCACTGACGGGATTTCAGTCATTCCGCTCGCCCTGTTAGACCCGTAGCGCAGATGCGCGGCAGCGGCGCGTTCGGATAACTGGAACTTACTTCTCAGTGTTGTGAAGTAGTAGCGGTGCGGCTAGGCGCGGGCTAGGACTTCGCCGTGGAGGACGGCGAACCAGCCGTCGGGGGCCTGCGCCCAGGTGCGCCAGTCGTCGGCCAGCATTTCGAGGGCGACATCGTCGGCTAGGCCCGTTTCGATGGCTTGGACGGCGAAGTTGGAGGATACGCACCGTTCTGCCCACACTTGCCCCCACCATTGCCGGTCGGTGGGGGTGGCGTAACACCAGGTGGAGGCAGAGGGGACGATGCTTGCCGGGTCGAATCCTGCCGCCTGCACCCAAGAGAACAGGCGCCGTCCAGCGTCCGGTTCGAAGCCGTAAGCCCTGGTCACTTCGTGGTAGAGGGTGTTCCATTCGGTCAGGCCACGCGATTCGGGATAGCAGACCATGGCTTTGTAATCAACGTCGCGCACGGCGACCAGCCCGCCTGGCTTGGTGACCCGCCGCATTTCCCGCAGGGCGGCGACCGGGTCAGACAGGTGTTGCAGCAGTTGGTGGGCGTACACCACGTCGAAAGACCCGTCATCGAAGGGCAACTCGTAGGCGGAGGCTTCGCGGAAACTCACGTTGCCGTAGCCGACGGCGGCAGCGTGGTCGCGGGCAGCGCCAAGAACTTCCGGGGCGGCATCGACGCCAATAACAGACCCGCCCGCCAGGATGCGAGCCAAATCGACGGTGACGGTTCCGGGGCCGCAACCGACATCGAGGAGGGTCATGTTGTCGCGCAGGTGGGGCAGCAAAAATCCGGCCGAGTTTTGGGCGGTACGCGCCCGGTGGGAGCGCAGCACGGATTCGTTGTGGCCGTGCGTGTAACTTTCCGATTCGCGTGACGGCTGCTTGCGGTTCGCATTCGGCTGGCGGCCGCCGTCAGTTGCGGCGGCGGGGGGGGCATCGGCCAAAGCGCTGGTCAAGGTGGTGTCAGTGATGGGGTGGCCTGCTGGCGCCTCAATCGCATCATCGAGCGAGGCCCCGGCAGGCTGCAACATGTCAGACGTCATGCCCCAAGTTTAGGGTGCGCAGCCCCTGCCGTTCCTCCAGACACCACACTCTCATTGACGGGAACACTTCTCGGCAGAATCGTGTACGTGCACGATTCTGCCGGAGCCTAAGGATGGTTTCGTGCGCCAAGGCATGATGGTGTGCGGCAGGCGAGGCGTGGGCAGGTGAGAGACAATGGCGGGTGATGACTGCCGCCGATTTTTCTCAAACTGCCGCCCCGACTGCGCACCAGCCCCAGCAACGCCCGGCAGGCACCCTGCTGCCCTACCTGCCTGCGCCGACGGGGGGCTCACCGGACGCAGACGCCCCGTTAGCCGAGTTTTCCCGCTGGGCTTCCGATGGGGGGCGGCCCCTCTACCCCCACCAGGAGGAAGCCCTGCTGGAGGCCCTGACCGGCTCACATGTGGTGTTGGCGACGCCCACCGGGTCGGGCAAGTCGCTGGTGGCGATGGGGGCACAGTTTGCGGCCCTGGCGGCCTATCGCAACGGGCAGCCACTCAACGGGTTCTACGGACGTACCTTCTACACTGCCCCCCTGAAAGCCCTGGTCAGCGAAAAGTTTTTCGACCTCGTTCACGCTTTCGGGTCTAAAAACGTTGGCATGATGACGGGTGACTCTGCCGTCAACGCGGACGCCCCTATCATCTGCTGCACGGCAGAAATCCTCGCCAACCTGGCCTTACGTGGCAGCGGCGGGGGCGGGGCAAGTGCCGTGGGGGCTGGTGTCGGCGACACCGCCGTCGGACATACTGGCGACGACGCGGCAGTCAACAGCACCACCAACAACAGCGGCAACAACGGCAGTAGGGATGATGACAATACCCCTATCGCCCAGGTCATCATGGACGAGTTCCATTTTTATGGTGACCCGCAGCGCGGCTGGGCCTGGCAGGTTCCCCTGCTGGAACTGCCAGACACCCAGTTCATTCTCATGTCGGCCACCCTGGGCGACACGACGGCCCTGCGTGAAGACATCGAAAAACGCACCCACCGTCCCGTCGCAGAAGTCACATCCGCCCAACGGCCCGTGCCGTTGACCTTCGAATACATCATCGACCCTTTGACAGAGGTGCTGGAGGAACTGGTCACCACCCATCGGGCGCCCGTCTATGTTGTCCACTTCACGCAGAAGGAGGCCGTCGAACGGGCCCAATCCCTGCTGTCCATGAACGTTGCCAGCCGCGCCGAAAAGGACGCTATCGCCGCAGAGATTGGTGACTTCCGCTTTGGTACAGGTTTTGGCAAAACGTTGAGCCGTTTTGTCCGGGCAGGCGTGGGCGTCCACCATGCGGGCATGTTGCCCAAATACCGCCGCCTCGTGGAACGCCTCACCCAACGGGGCCTGCTCAAAGTGGTCTGCGGCACGGACACCCTGGGTGTGGGCATCAACGTGCCCATCCGCACCGTCCTGTTCACCTCTCTAGTCAAGTTTGATGGGGAGCGGATGCGGCATGTCACGGCCCGCGAGTTCCATCAGATTGCTGGCCGGGCTGGCCGGGCCGGGTTCGACACCCTGGGTGAAGTGTTGGTCATGGCCCCTGAACATGTCATCGACAACCGGGCAGCCGTCAAAAAAGCCGGAGACGACCCCAAAAAGCTGAAAAAAATTGTCCGCAAAAAAGCCCCGCAAGGGTCAGTCAACTGGACAGACGCCACCTTCGAACGCCTACGCGACGCCGACCCTGAACCGCTGACCTCCCATTTCACCGTCAATCACGCCATGGTGCTCAACGTTCTGGCCCGCAGTCGCAGCACCACAGCAAGCAGCACCAACACCAGCGGAAACGGCAACGGGAACGGCACGCCCGGAACCTCCACCAGCGACCCGGTCGCAGCCATGGCCTACCTGCTCACCGCCAACCACGACAACGAAGCCGACAAGGCCGAACATGTGCGGCAAACCTTCCGCATCTACCGGTCACTGCGCACGGCAGGCGTGGTCGAAAAAATCCGGGTGCCCGATGTGACCCGGCCTGCCGGATACCGGCCCACCGTGCAGTTGACCGTCGATGTGCCCCGCGACTTCGCCCTCAACCAGGCCCTGTCCCCCTTCGCCCTGGCCGCCATGGATTTGCTGGACACCGACAGCCCCACCCACGCCCTCGACGTGGTGTCCATCATCGAAGCAACCCTGGACGACCCCCGCCAAGTGCTCTACGCCCAGCAGCGGGTGGCCCGCGGGGAAGCCATCGCCGCTCTCAAAGCCGACGGCTACGATTACGAAGACCGCATGGCCGCCGTCGAAGACGTCACCTGGCCTCAACCCCTGGCCGACCTGCTGGAACCCGCCTTCGCCATGTATCGGAAAACCAACCCGTGGGTGGCCGACGCGGAACTGGCGCCCAAGTCTGTCGTCCGCGACATGCTGGAAAAGTCGATGACGTTTAGCGAACTCGTGTCCACCTACGGCCTGGAACGCAGCGAAGGCGTGGCCTTGCGCTACCTGGCCGACGCCTACCGGGCCGTGCGTCAGGTGGTTCCCGACGACCACCGCAGCGACGACGTCGCAGAAATCATCGAATGGCTGGGTGAACTGGTGCGCGGCGTCGACTCCTCCCTGCTGGATGAGTGGGAACGCCTAGCCCACCCTGACGCCCTCGACGCCGCGGACGCCAGCCTGGCCGACATCGACGCTGCCGCCGACAATGAAGCCCCCCGCCCCATCACCGGCAACCGTCTGGCCTTCCGCCGCATGGTGCGCTCGGCCATGTTCCGCCTAGTCGAGTTGGCGTCCCGGGAAAAATATGACGACCTGGCTGCCGCCTGCGCCGCTGGCCCCTGGGGTGACGGAAATGGCGGCGACTGGCTGGCCGACGCCCTCGACCCTCTCTTTGTCGAGCAAGGTGACGAAGCAATCGGCATTGACGTGGGCGCCCGGTCTCCTGCCCTGCTGACCATCTGTGAGCCCGGCCAAAACCTGCCCGACGGGGCCGTTACCTCGCCCGACGCCGACGCCACTGCTGCCATTGCCGGTACGGTCCGCCCTGACGCCTGGTGGGTGCGGCAAGTCATCGACGACTACGACCACCACCACGAATGGGCTCTCACCGCCGACATCGACCTGCCCGCCAGCGACGCGGCAGGCGCCCCCGCCATTCGCCTCCTGGCTGTCGCGCCCATGTAGGCGAGCCCTCCTGTAACCGTCCCCAAGCGGGCGCGTCTCATGCTGGCACTCCCACTTAGGGTCACGCTGAGGGCAGGCCGCGCCTTTGACATTCTTCGGGGTGTTCGGTGAGGTGAATCCAGGCGCAGGCGTAAAGCAACACGCGAGCCACAAAGTTGACCAGCACCAAGATGGTGACGATGGCGGCGAAGGGGGCCAGCAGGGCGTTGTGGGCGGCGGAGCCAACAACAACCGTGGTTCCCGCCCAGTGTAGGCCTGCGGCGATGACACCCACGGCCAGCGAGCCCAGCCACAGGTCGCGGCGTTGCCGGGCGTCACGTGGCCGGATGCGACCCACAAAACGGATCACCCCCACCACCACCAGGGTATCCAACCCCACGCCCACCAGGGCGGCCAGGCCGCGCACCAGCCATACGAGGGCGTGGCTGACCTGCCCGCCAGCAGGGCCAGC
>JAITCK010000106.1 GCA_031283115.1 Cellulomonadaceae bacterium
AGCCCCGGTGATTGAGACCGTCGAAACCACCCAGGCCAGCCAGATCACTGACGCGCCCGCAGAGCCAGAATCATCAGGTTCTGTGCTTGTCGGCTACGGAACCTCTGACGATGCGGCCCCAACGAGTGGCCGTCGTCGTCGTGGACAGGTTGCTGCCGCAGCAGTGACGCCGAAAGAAGCAGTCTCAACGCCTGCTGGTCAAGCCCCTGCTGTGGCCGCTCAACTGTCTGCTGTTGACCCTGACCTGCCCCGCATCGACCGGGGGTCGATCTCTGCCCCGGCCTCCCCGGACGCCCCCGCGCCCCTAGCCGCAAAACAGGCCAGCAAAACGTTGGACACCCTGCTGCTTGCAGGCCAGCCGTCGAACCAACAGTCTGCCGGGAGCCCGCGCGTGCTGGCGAAACCGCCCGTCCGTAAACTGGCCAAAGACTTAGGTGTAGACCTGGCCTCCATCCACCCGACAGGGCCGGGCGGGATTGTCACCAGGGAAGACGTGGTCGCCTACCATGAGGCGGCGGCCCCGCAAGTGCTGGCCACCTACCCGGACGACGACCAGCCCTGGCTGGCGTCAGGGTCTGTGTCGCCGGACGGACGCCAGACGCGCGTGCCCGTCAAGTCGGTGCGCAAACGCACGGCAGAAGCCATGGTGTCGTCGGCTTTCACGGCCCCCCACGTGACAGTGTTCCGCACCGTTGACGTGACCAAAATGATGCGCCTGGTTGACCAGCTCAAACAGGAACGCGACTTTGACGGCGTCAAGGTGACCCCCCTGCTCATCGCCGCGAAAGCGGTACTCATTGCCGTCAGCCGTCACCCAGAAATCAACGCTACCTGGGATGAAGTCGCCCAAGAGATCGTCTACAAGCATTACGTCAACCTTGGCATTGCGGCGGCCACCCCGCGCGGCCTGGTGGTTCCCAACATCAAGGATGCCCACCGCCTCCAACTGCTGCCCTTAGCCCGCGAGATCGGTGAACTGACTCAGACGGCCCGCGCTGGCCGCCTCACGCCCGCGTCAATGTCCGACGGCACTTTTACGATCACCAATGTGGGTGTGCTGGGCATCGACTCTGGTACGCCCATCCTCAACCCGGGCGAAGCCGGCATCCTCGCCTTCGGTACCATCCAGCAGCAGCCCTGGGTTCACAACGGGAAAATCAAGCCACGCTGGGTGACACAACTGGCCCTATCCTTCGACCACCGCCTGGTGGACGGAGAGTTGGGTGCCCGCTTCCTAGCCGACGTAGCACAAGTCATGGAGAACCCTGCCTACGGCCTGGTGTGGGCGTAGGCAGCCGACAGGCTGCACTGAATAGGTACACGAAAGGCCCGAACTACTCCACCACTAGCTGTTCGGGCCCTTCGTCAAAACCTCTGCGCGGCGCTCCCGATTCCCATCGGGGGCCGCTGCGGCGAGGCAGCAAGTAAAGAATGCCTCAGAACGTGTGACCCAAAGCACAGGAGGCGCAATGTGACATGTCACATAGTCGCCAGATGGTGTTCACAATGGTTGAAGCAGGTTCCCGCTGGCGCCAAAACGTGCGGTATCCTCTGTGACGCGCCCGATGGCGCACAGGAAGGTTGACCGAGCGGCCGAAGGTGACGGTCTTGAAAACCGTTGTGCAGTAACCCTGCACCAAGGGTTCGAATCCCTTACCTTCCGCACAGAATGTGGCCCGCAACCTCACGGTTGCGGGCCACACGTGTCTCATCGCTGGCAAGCCGTCAGGCTTGAAAGTAGTGACAAGCCGGTGACGTATCGCGTGTTCAGCGAGAAGAAGACGGCACCTGCGGCAGACAATAGGCCAGTGAGTACGGACGAGCCCCAGCAGCACCCACACGAACTGGACCTCAGTTCCGCGCTCAGCGAGCAAGACGTAGACGCCATCGCCGACGTCCTCCAAGCCATGCCCGAAGCTGAACTCGAACCTGTCGAACTCATCCGACAATCCGGTTTAGTCAACCGGGTAGGCCGCCTCGCCCTCTCCGCCGGACACGGCAGTTACCGGGTCAAAGCCCACATGCTGCGCATCGGCCACGCCATCGGCCTTGACGATGTGCGATCACAAGTAGCCCTCACCGAACTGACCACCACATCATTCAGGGGAGAAATCTTCCGCACCGAAGTCTCCGAAAACAGGCGGGTAGGCATCAACGCCGACCGCCTCGCCGACATGGAAAACTACATCGGCTCCCTACCGGACAGCGTGCCCATGGAGCAGATCGAAGAACAACTCGACCGCTTCGAAGAAAAACCCCACCTCTACCGGCCCCGCATCAACGCCCTGTCTGCAGGCGTGGCCTGCGCGGCCTTCGCCTTCCTCAACCACGGCGGCCTCATCGAATGCATCATCGTGCTTCTCGCCGCGACAATAGGCCAATACATACGCCGCAACCTCATCAGCCGCGGCATCAACCAAGTAGGCGTCACCCTGCTCGCCTCGGCAGTATCCTGCCTCATCTACCTGGGTCTAGTGTCCCTAGTTGGACTGGCCTTCGCCATCCCCGGCCAGCACGAAGCCGGATACGTCTCCGCTGTACTCTTCCTTGTGCCCGGCTTCCCGCTCGTCACCGGTGCCCTTGACCTGGCCCGACTCGACTTCAGCGCAGGCATGTCACGGCTCACCTACGCCCTGATGATCCTCGGCGCAGCAGCCCTCTCCCTTTGGGCAGTCTCCACCACCGTAGGCATCGAACCCAACCCCATGGACCCGGGAAACATCAACCCCCTCGTGCTGTGGACACTGCTGGCGGCAGCCAGTTTTGTCGGTGTATTCGGTTTTGCCATCATGTTCAACTCACCCATGCGCATGGCCCTCGGTGCAGCCGTCATCGGCATGATCGCCAATGTGGGGCGGCTAGGGCTCGTAGAACACTGGCATGTCGCTCCGCAAGCCAGCGCGGCTGTCGCCGCCCTGATGGTGGGCCTGCTTGCCCGTGCAGTAGCCACGCCATTAGGTGTGCCCCGCCTGACCGTCTCCGTGCCGGCCGTTGTCATCATGGTTCCCGGCGTTACCGTCTACCGCAGCGTCTTCGAGTTCAACAGTGGCCACTCCACAGCCGCCGTAGGTCTCGGCGTTGAAGGGGCCCTCGTTGTCATCGCCCTAGCCCTAGGCTTGGCAGTCTCCCGCATGTTGACCGACCGCGAATGGACCTTCGAACGGTAACCACTCCGGCTTGCATAGCGCAGTGCGGGAGTTTTTGCAGGTCAGGCAGGTTGTGATGCAAGACACCGCTTTTCAGGTTGACGACACTGCGGGCATAGGTCTACTGTTTTCCCTTGTGCCCGACAGTGAGTCGAGAGCACAAAATCCCACCCCAACGATGTAGCCGGTTTTTCCGGTTGTTTTGTGGTGTGTGTTGGTTGTTTGAGAACTCGATAGTGTGTTTGATGGTTAATGCCATTATATTTTTTTCTCGTCTTGCGATGTTTTTGGCTGGCTCTGTTGTGGGTTGGTTGGGGGTGTCGTGGACAGGATTCCTTTTTTGATGACCGTTTTTGGTTGTCGGACAATTTTGATCAAGCAGTTCAGCTTGGTTCTTTTGTCAGTTTTGAACTGTGGTGCCTGCGATTTTCCTCGTGGGTGTCA
>JAITCK010000147.1 GCA_031283115.1 Cellulomonadaceae bacterium
GTTTCGGGCAGGTTGTTGAGGGTGTCCTCCAAGTCGTCGGCGAGGGCTTTGAGGCGGTCTAGGCGGGACTTCATGGGCGGACATCATCGACGTGGTAGCGAACAGTGCGGCCGGTACCCACGCGCCTCCAGCGGCCCCGGCTGGCCTTAGTGCGCACGGCGGCCACAGTACAGCCGCCATGGAGGCGTGCCGCATGTTCGGGGGTGATCCAGATGACGCGGGCGCGCGGCCACCTGCTCCACGTGTCAAAGGGCACGGACACGGCGCAACGGTCACAGGTGAGGGCGCCGTCACGGCGGGCAGTACCGTCGGCGTTGTCGGCGCCTAGCGTGGACACGAGTTGCCCAACACAGGCCGGGTCAACGCAACCATGCCCGGTACGGATGTGCCGGTTCTCGCGCCCGACAATCCGGCGGGCTAGACCGCGTAGCTCGTTGACGTCATCGTCCATGTAGATGGGCCACATGGAGTCTTCATGCGAGCAGATCCAGTCGGTGTGCCCACTGAGCAGGCGCAGACGGTCGGTGACCGTCCAGGGCAGGGTGTCCACGATGTAGGCGTCTACCAGCACGCCACACCATGAGGAGGCGTAGTAGTCGATGAACCGCACCAGACGCTCAGCCTCATCCTGGTCAAGGAACTCACGCATCCCCGGCGGGACACGGGAGCCCAGGGGTGCCCGCAGGCCGTCTACCGGGCTGGTGTCGGCAAGGTTGAGCGTGTTGAGACGCACAAGCAGGTCGGCCAGCTCGTTGAGTTTGTCGCGCAGAGAGTAGGGGCTCAGTCGGTGGGTGGTGGAAGTCATCGGACGATCCTCGTCGTTGGGGTGGTGGTGTGGAGTTGCCGCACAGTGCCGCACCATGCCGCATGGTGGGCGGGTTAGCGGACGGAGACGGTGGGGTCGCTGTAGTTGGTGAACGCCTCCAGCGTGGCCGGGGCGAGGTGGTGGCGCACGGCTTTGGTGTCGATGTCGACGGCGTACATGTCGGGGTGGTTGTCCCAGGGGTAGGCGGCAGCGATGGCCGTCTTGTCGAGGGTGCCCCGCACGGCGACGATGACCTTACGGTCGGCGATGTCGTGGGTGCCGACATCGAGGCGGGTCAGCAGTTCGCCGCGTAGATGCTTGAGTCGGGATTCGGTTTCGGCTTTGAGTTCGGTCACCGCAACGTACTCGGTGACGAGTTCTTCAAGGTTGTCAAGGTCAACAATGGACTGAGGCACGGTAATCCTTACGTAAAACAGCAGATGGTGAGTGCGTGGAGTGGCGGTGGTGAGTGGGACACCCCCCTGTTGGTGCCGGGGGGAAATCGCTAACGTGGGAGGGGTGCGTCGATTGGGCCCGCCTGGGTCACCCCCCAGGGTGTCCCGTCACCATTGGCGCAGGGTGGGGAACAGGTCTGCCGGTGGGGCCTCGGTCGGCGGCCTCTTGCGGTTGCGTAGCGTGTTGCAGCGGCGGCAGATCACGCGAAGGTTGTCGACGTCGTCGCTGCCGCCGTGCTCGACGGCTTGGATGTGGTCTGCCTCGGCCGAGTTGGGCGTCTTTGAGGTCTTGTAGTCGAGGCGGACGCCGCACTCGTGGTGGGAACCGCTGGTGGTTGTGAAGCCGGGGCAGTGAGTCAGCCCTTCTGCTTGCGCTGCCGCGATGACCTCGGCCCGGTTGCGCCGGTAGATCGCTGTGCCGGTTCTTGACGTCGCCATCGCCGCATCCACCTCCGCGATCCGGGCCAGGTACGACGAAACCCCGCCAGCTTCACGAGCGGGCGGGGTTTGTTTTCGGGCGCGACAAAAGCCGCATGTGTTACAGAATGCCCGCCCCAACCGCAAAGATCACCAAACTGGCGCGCAAAGCCCGCTCCGCTGTCACCAACAGGAACATGCGGGTCGTTCGGTAGATCGAAGGAAAGACCGCCGAACTCGTTGCCGCAACCTCAAGAGCCAGCGTGACGAGTCGTGATCGAGATCCGTGCCGTCCGCGCGGCGGTGATGACGGCGCGAATCTCGGTGAGGCTGCTGGACGTCTCCGCTGGCGTTGCGCGCCCTGCCCGCGCGGCGGCTGTTCGTTCAGTCTCGACCCGCGCGGCGGCCGCCCGCTCGTGTCGGTCACGTTCAGCCCGCTGGCTGCGTGACAGTGCTGGTCGCCCGTCAACGCCACACCAGTGGGCTAGGCGCGCCGCTAACGCTCTCGCCGGGTAGCGGGCGGCGTCTAGGCCGGAGTGTTCCCACTTGCGCCCGTCTGGTCGGTACTCGATGGCGTGAGCGATGTCGGCTGCCGTCCATCCGGCATCCACGTGCCGCCTGGTAGCCCAGGTGATCCATCCGAGGGTTTCACCTCGCAGCGCCACGTTAGCCGCCTGCACCTGCCTGGCCACGGTCTGCCTTGCGCCCGTCAGAGCCGATGGTCTCCCCGCTGGGACGCAGGCCGCCAGCGGCGCCGTACCGGCGCCAGACTTGGGCGCTGTCACCGCTTGCGGTGACCTAGAGGGCGTCGCCCGTAGGGCGTCCTTATGGTCACCAACCCGTGCTTCGCGCGGGGGATCATATTGACGGTGAGTATTCACCGTAGGGGTGCCACTTATGTCCACAACCTCAGCGTCGATGGCGGGCTTGACTGCCGCAGGCGGGAGGGTGAGGGCGTAGACGGCGGCATCGTTGTGGCGTTCACCGTCCGCGCTGATGGCACTGGCAGGCTGGTGGGCGGCATCGCGTCCGGTCGCTACCACTACCAAGAAACCAGCCTGCTCTAGCCGGTTCAGGCAACGCGCTACTGTGCGCCTGGACAGTCCGGTGAGCGTGACAAGCCGCGTCCAGGTCGGGATAGACGTCATTGAGTCTCCGTCTAGCCATGGCGTCCTGCTGAGCACGTCGACCACCTTCTGCAGGTTGGCCCACGAGTCGCGGCGCAGTAGGTCGAAAGCCCCCGCGTTTGCTACTGCGTGCCGCCACTGTGGGACGGCTTGCGCCAGGCGCAGCGTCTTGTCTAGGTGCACGCTCCACGTGCCGATAGCCCGCGCTACTACCTTCTTGTCTCTCTCGTGCGCCCTGTCCGTCCGCAACGGCGGCACATAGTGTGAACCGTGCCCGGCGCGGTGGATATCGTCGGCGCGGGTGCATCGGTGGATGGGGCACTTCCAGGCCGCCACGTCCGTCTGCGGGCGCACTGAAAGCCTCGCCGTGGCGAGGTTGTGAACGTCTTGGGAGATCGGAGCTAACCCGCGGCTCACCCTTCCGGCGTGCTACCTGCACGCCCAGGCTCGATGACAGCAGAGTCGACGCGGCGGCGTTGCA
Organism: Cellulomonadaceae bacterium; assembly: GCA_031283115.1. Classification (GTDB taxonomy): domain Bacteria; phylum Actinomycetota; class Actinomycetes; order Actinomycetales; family Cellulomonadaceae; genus Xylanimonas. Next base: position 3,286 of record JAITCK010000147.1, read on the forward strand.
GCAGCCCGTCGATGTATGTGGCGGACGTCCACACGGGCGACAGCAGCCAGTAAGGCCAGGTGCGACGTTCACGACGTCCACGAGGGGCAGCAGCCTCGTGGACGTCGTCAGCGGCGTATCCGGTCACCCAAGCTGGGTGTGTGGCGTCAAACCAGGCGCGCGCAACATCGACGTCCGTCACCGCAGGCACAGGGGCGGTGCTGTGGACGTCGATGTCGCGCACGCGGCTCATAGGGCTATCTCCCTGCCCCGGCTGATGTGGGTGGGATGAACACACGCCAGGCGCCGTGCGGCCCGAACTTGCCCACCGTGAACAGGCCAGCAGCACCCATGCGGCGCACGCCGCCAACGGTGGTGCCCAGCAGGGCGGCAGTAACCTCAAGGGGCAGCAGGCCGCCGATGGCTGCGGCTGGTGTTGGCGCGGGTGTGAGCGAAAGCCCCGCACCAACACCAGCCACGGTGACAGCCGACATGTCCCGTGCCGGTGTCGTGCCATGTCGCGCAACACCGCGCGACAGTTCATCCGGGCCTCCAACCCCGGACGTCTTTGCTGCTTTGATTTCAGCCGCGGTGGGGCGCGGCGTGTCTGCCGGGATGAACACTTTTTCATCGACGACGACAGCCACACCGTCTAGCAGGCCCGCTTTACGCCACCGGTAGTAGGAGTCACGAGAGGCACCCACCGTCTCCGTCCACTGGTCGATAGTCAGCAGTGGCGCCGAACTCATCGGCGACATCTGGAATGTTTCGCCGTTCATGCCTGCCGCCCCTCGTCACCGAATACTTTGGCCGTCAACGCGGTCAGCAGGCTGGTGTGCTGCTCGATCACCGTGAACAGGCGGCGGCCAATAATCACAACAACGGCAGCGAACGCCACCCACTGAACCAGCACCAAAACGATCACCACGGCGACGGCAGCCCGGTCACCGAACATTGACGCCGTGTAGGCGGCCGCAGCCGCCACTAGAGGCCCGCCCCCGTTCATGCCGCCACCGCCTCAAGGTCAGAGGTGGAGTAACGCAGAATGGCGTCGATGACGGCTTGGGCGGCCCGCTGTGACGGTGCACGCTGCTCCATCGGCACCTCCACCCATAGCCGTTTCGGTGCGGGCGCGGACTCGCAAATCGCCCGCGCTATTCGCTTCACGTCAAGGTCACGGTCAACGTCGAGGGTGACAGTGCGGCGAACTAGCGGGCTAATCGTCGGTAACATTGCTAGGATTCCTTTCGTCGGTGGCGGCGCCCTTCCAGGTCAGGCTTGGGGCGCCGCCCGTTTTTGTTGTCAGGCGTCAGGCAGGGACGCGAACCAGTCGGTGTAGTCCGCGGGGTCGATGAGGTACTGCAGAACTCGCCCTTTGGCATCGAGGCGGGCCTTTGCTTTGAGGGGTGGCGGGAAGACGGCCGGGTCTGTAGCGGTCACGGCCTGGCGCAGCACCTTCTCTGAGAACGGCGTGGCCGCCGCCAGGGATTTCAGCGTGTACGTCAACTGAGGAGCAACAGCAGCAACCCCGCTCATGCCGCCACCGCCTCAGAGATCGAGGCGTGGGACGGATGAACCTTTCCTAGGAGTTCGGCAAGAGTCATCCCGAAGACGGCGGCAACGGCGGCGAGTTCATCAACGCGCCACGACGTCCGCCCGGACAAGCGTGTGATCAGACTTGCGGGCTTCATTCCAATGGCATCCGCAAGATCAGTGCGCGTCATCCGTCTCCGTGTCATCTCGACCCGCACCTCTGTGGCAATGTCCTCGGCGTTGCAGTGCGGAGGCCCGGTTACCTTTCGACTTACGTCTTCATGTGTTGACGTCATGTTCACATACTGTCATCACGTGAAGACATTTTCTTCACGTGTGACAGTGGTGTGTCGCAAAATGACACTCTCTGTCGGGTGGTCACCGCGAAGCCTTGGGACGCTCAAGACGAGCAAGTACGTCAGATCTTGTGCGAACTTCGTGACGAGAAACTTGAAACCGTGCGCTCCCTCGAGGCGAAGACAGGCATCTCGCGCGGGCGGATTCACACGCTCCTCACTGGCGATAGGTCACCTGCGACGCTTGGGGAAATCTCCCGCCTAGCCTTGGCCTTCGGGGTCTCGTTGACCGCCGTTGTTCACGAGGCCGAGCGTCGCGTCGTCGCCGCCTCCCTGTTGACTGACAGCGCTGTCGCAGACCTTCGCCGCCGACCGGCACCTATCGAGGATGGCCTCACGGCGACCGCGTGAACCAATCCGCGAAGCCACCATCCTCCCCTTCCGGCGAATCGCAGAATCGTAACCAACCCGTAACCAATAAAACAACACCCCCGATTGCGATTGCAACCGGGGGTGTGTATTGTTTTGGTTGTGGGGAACAAGCCCCACACCGAGGTTAGGAGGTAAGCAATGGACGTTCTACCGATCATTGCGATTCTCTTGGCCCTGCCCGGTGCTATCCGCAACGTGGTCGATCTGATCGACTACTGGAAGCGCCGGTAAGGTCAGGTCGGGTCGGTGAGTCTCCCCTCATCGGCCCGGCCCCTCGGTCACATTCTCTCAGGAGATCACCATGAATCGCAAGCGTTCCCTGTTTCAGGTACTTACCAACATCGTCATAATCATCGCCCTCGTGACATCGGGCGCATCCACGTGGGCCATCATCGCCCTGGCTGCGCTCACGATCCCGGCAATCATCGTTGCTGTGCTACCGGAGGCCTCCGATGGCGCGTGAACTGACTGCGGAACAGGCCGCACTTGTTGAGCACGCCAGGAGGACCGCTAAGGCGTCACGCGCGGCACTCGCTGCCTACCAGGCTGCCGTTGCTGAGGCGGCCCTCGCCGGAGCGTCAAACACCGCTATTGCAGCCGCAATAGAGACAAGCGCCGAGAGTGTGCGGAAGATGCTCGAGCGCCAGGGCATCACCCGCCGCGCAACCAGAACGACCTAACCGTTGGTATAGCCCGCGCCCTGGCGTGTCCTGGCCTGCCATTCGCAACATCACCAACGCCGCCCCCGCTAGATGCTCACCCGTGAACAACAGTGGTACCATGTTGGTACCATAAAGGAAAGGGGCAGGCGATGTTGAGGCTGACTGAGCAGGCGCAGGTGGCGCTTGACCGTGTCATGGAAGCCGAGTCGGTCACGCAGAACGCCGCGATCAACCAGGCCATCATCGAGTACGACGCGAGACGCGCCTCGGTGCGTGATGCGCTGTTGAAGCAGATCATTTCTGACTACCAGCCGCTACTTGACCGGCTGGCCCAGTGAGTATCGTCTACCTTGGCCTTGATGACCTGCTCGCAGCAGCGCGCGCCTTCCTTGGTGGGGAACCTGTTGTCCGCGATTTCGGCCTACTCGACTCTGCTGTGGCCCGCCCAAAATCGGCCGTGTACGGCGCCGAGGCATACCCGACCATTGACGAGAAAGCCGCCGCCCTACTGCATTCCCTGGTGAAAAACCATGCACTCGCAGACGGCAACAAACGCCTAGGGTTTGTTGCCGTCGCCCTGTTCTACGGTCTCAATGGCCGCCGGATCACCGTCGGTTTCAATGAGGCATACGACCTCATCATTGGCGTCGCAGACGGAACCATCAACGACGTGCTCGCCATAGCAAAATCCCTGCACACCTGGTACGCCTAACCCGTCGTAAATCTTTGTCGTGCGACACCAGCCGAAACCGCGAGACATAATCTATGTTCCCTTGGAAGTTTTGCGGGTATGCACGGGTATGCACGATTGTCTGATAGATTTGTCTACATGGCGACAGCGCAACTCGACAGAACGACAATGGCCGTGCGTGTGGCTACCCGTGACCGCATCAAGGAGCACGTCACTGCTGAAGAAACCACGATCGACGTGTTTTTGACGCGCCTGCTTGATGAGCATGATGAACGACAGTTCTGGGAGCAAATGGAAGCCACTAGCGCCGACGATTACGAGGCCGCAGCGCGCGAAGATGGCGTGTGGCCTGGCGATTACGACTATTCGATGGAGGCTGAGCGTGCCTGACTCCCGTTCCCTGAAAGTCCAGGTGATTCGCCGGGGCGATGTGGTGTGGGGGTCAATGTCGCCGACCGTTGGGCATGAGCAGGGCGGGCATCGTCCTCACCTCGTTCTCAGCGATGAACGTCTGCACCACAGTCGCCGCATCGTCATCGTCGTACCGATGACCACAAAAGCCCGTCCGTGGCCCACCCGCATCGCTCTCACCGATGGCTCCTACGCCATCGCCGAACAGCCCATCACCATGTCCATGGACAGAATCACCAGAGTCGACCACGCTGGACACGACACCCGGCCTGTCGTCGCTATCATCCGTCGTCTCATCGGCTAGAAACCCTGGACACGCGAAGAGTGCCCCGCACCGGGATGGGTGCGGGGCACTGACATGGGTGGGGTTAGGTGGTGAGGCCGAGGGTTTCGGCGACAGATTCGAGGGCACGGCGTTTACGGGTGTGATCGGTGTGCAGGTATGCCTTAGTCGACAAGATGGTGGCGTGACCGAGAATCGCGGTAATAGTGGCGTCGTCAACCTTCGCAGCACGCAGTAGCGTCGCGGCCGTGTGGCGGGCCTCGTAAAGGTCAGGACGGCGCCCGATGACTTCCGGGCCTCCAGCGACAGGGTTAGGTTCTGTCACAGCCACGTGGGCGGCATCGGTGATCGCGTGCCAGGCGGCACGGTCATCACCATCGCGGCGAGGGCGCCCGTCGGCTTGCGGCCAAACGAGACCATACGGGCTTTCTGGGGCGATCTCACGCCAGGCGAGCAGTGACGTTCGCATCCAGGGCACCATCGGCACAACACGCCAACCGCTGCGGGTCTTAGGGCGAACCAGGTGCAAGGCCCCATCAACTTGGCGGGCCTCATAGCCGCGGGGAACCCGGAAGCCGCTCGACGGGTCACGTTTCACCTTGTACGGGAGAGCCTGCAACTGCCAGGCCAGAGTGATCTCATCGGCCTCAAAGTTGACCATATCCCAAGGTAGGCCCCTCGCTTCCGCAGGGCGTACACCCTGAAGCATGGCGGCCACCCAGCGGGAAGCGTCCGGCCTTTTCGACGCGACTGCCAAGATAGCGAGAGCGTCATCGAAAGCGAGAGCGTCACGGTCTGGCGCGTTCATGCCAGGGCTGGGAACCTCGCGGACTCGCTGCGGCACAGAATAGCCTTCAGCCACCGCATCGGTGAGCATTTTGCCGATCAGCATGTGGCAGCGCGTCAGTGAACTGAGTTCCAGGCCGCCGTCTTCCATCGCCGTCATCACGGCACGCCGATCCGCTGGCGAGAGTGTGGCCAAGCGCTTGTGTCCGATGGTCGGAACGATCCAGCGCGCCAACGTCGACGCATCGGTGGCAAAGGTTTTAGGCCGTACCACCCGCTCGCGTTGCGGAAGCCAAACATCAACCCACGCCTTGACCGTGACGCGATCAGCCGAGGCGCTGGAGGGCAATCCTTCACGGTCTATCTTGCGTTGCTTGTCGCGTAGGCGCCGTTTACATTCGGCCTCAGTTTTAGCCGTCACGCTGATGCGTCGGCGGGAACCGCTGGCGGTGTATCCGGCCTCGATAGAACCCACCCATCTATCGCGGGCGGAGTCATACCAAACGCCGCCAGTGCCATATTGGCGGCGCGCTCGCACACGGTGTTGCACCACAGTCTCTCTCCTTTCATGTCAGCGTCCAAGGTAGGCCATTGGGTAGGCCATTTCTCCGCTATCCGTGGGCTATCCCTGGGCTACCTGAATAGCATGTAATACCAGGTCATAACCGATAAAATGTCACGTGAGTGTAACAGAATGTTCTCATTCGCAATGAGAAGGTCGGGGGTTCGAATCCCCCTATCTCCACAGCCAAGAACCCCCGGAATCTTGGGCGATTCCGGGGGTTTCGTCGTACCAGCGCTGTTCACCTTTCAGGCTGTGTGTAGCCGTCGATGCAGCCATCATTCTCGGCGGAGAGGAGGGCGGTGACGGCTTTGAGGGGGATGGGGATCCAGGTGGGGCGTTGGCGGGTTTCGTAGACCACCTCGTAGAGGGCTTTGTCGAGGGTGAAGGCGCGCAGAATGCTGTCAGCCACAGAGGGATCGAGGCCGGGTGTGGCTGCGGCGGCAGCCTGGTAGGCGTCAAGGAAGGCCGTTTGAGCCTCGCTTGCCCAGGATTCGTCGGCTGTTTGGCCTACGGCGGCTGCGTAGGCCAAACTGCGGAGTACCCCGGCAACGTCACGTAGGGGCAGGTCGGGGGCGGTGCGTTGGGCGACAGGCCGTTGGGGTTCGCCTTCAAAGTCGAGCAGTTTCCAGCCGTCGCTGCTGTGCAGCACCTGGCCGAGGTGGAGGTCGCCGTGGATGCGTTGCAGAGGCAGAGGCGGGAGGGCCACCTCCAACCGGTCGAAGAGGTGCCCGATGGCGGCCTCGTAGCCGGTCAGTGCTGGCGCTACAGCGAGAGCCTGCTTGGCCCGCTGCCGCAGGCCAGCGACAAACAGGGCGGGGTCGAGCACAGGCCCCAAGTCCAGGGCTTCTCGCATGGTTGCGTGGAAGTTGGCCAGCGTTGCTCCCAGGCTGGCAGCCAAGGCGGCAAAAGACTGTCCGCTGCGGGCGTAGGTGCAGGCCAGTTCGAAGCCGTCGTCGGCGTCGGTCACCAGTTGGGCGACAACCGCCAGATGGGTGGGGGTGCCGGGAAGGGCCGTCGTCGCATCTGGCAGGCCAGCAGACCCGACTGGCAGGGCGACGTTGACTGCGCCCAACACTGGCGGTACGCCAGCGAATCCGGCAGCCGTCAAGGCCTGCGGAACCAGCACGTCAGGGTGGGGTCCAGGCGACACGGTGCGCAGAATCTTCATCATCGCGCCAGGGTGCACGCCACCGGGGCGGGCCGCAGGCGCCAGCACGGACGTGTTGGACTGCTCGCCTGCCAGCACGTGCGCGCCGGTGAGGTCGGGGGCTGGGATACCGGCAGCGGCCAGCAGGGCAGCCCAGACGGCAGGGGACAGGCCACCATCAAGCACGGCAAGCCCATCTACGACGCCGATAAGGCCGGGAATCTCCATTTCAGCGCCGCCAACAGCACCGTCAACCCCTCCAACAGCGCTGTCAGCAGTCACGGCATCCCCGACATTGCCCGCCCCGGCGCCATTGCTGACGGCGGCAGCAGGCAGCAGTTGCACGGGAATCTGCACGATGGCATCGCCCACCCGCATGAGTGCGCTGATGACGTCGGCAGCCAGTGGAACCTCCCGCCAGGGTTCCGGCGTGCCCTCAACACCGCCGGGATACCAGCGGTGGCCCGGCGCCCAGGCGGCGATCAGGGAATATGTTGCGGCTGACAGGTAGGTTCCGGCGGGGTGGCTGGCAAGTGATGGCCTGCCGGGGGTGCTGACAACCGCGGTAGCGTCGCCAATAACTGTGGTGGCGGGCGGTTGGAGGGCCAGCCAGAAGAAGTCTCTCGGGCCGAAGGTTAGGCTGAGTTGGCCGCCGTCGGACACGGAGGGGAAGTGGCCTCCACCGAAAACGTCCACAACGTCCCAGCCTTCGAAACCGGGCAGGTCGATGACGGTGCTCCGGGCCGTGGACGACAGGTTGGACACGGACAGCAGGGTTTCGCCTGCGCGGCCACCGTTCTGCCCCCCGTTCTTCATGCTGTCACGCACGCTGTTACGTGCGTCATCAGGCACACCAGCGCCGCTAGTAACACCAGCGTCGCTAGTAACACCAGCAGGCGTGCCAGCAGCACCGGTCACACCAGCAGTATCTGATGTACCAGCGCCATGAGACGCGCCAACATCGGACCGGGTGAAGGCGAGGATAGCCTCATCGCTGTCGGCCCTGGCCACAAAGTCGCCACGACCAAAAGCAGGGTGGTCCCGGCGCACGCCCAACATTCTGCGCACCCAGCCCAGCAGGGCGTGAGGTTGACTCATCTGTCCTTCAACATTGACGTGTTCGTAATGGTGGCTGGGTGACTGGATCACCGGCAGGTAGAGCTGGCCGGGGTCGGCGGTGGAGAAGCCTGCGTTACGGTCGGGCGTCCACTGCATGGGCGTGCGCACGGAGTCACGGTCGGGCAGCCAAATGTTGTCGCCCATGCCGATTTCATCGCCGTAGTAGAGGCAGGGTGAACCGGGCAGGGACAGGAGCAGGGCGTGGGCGAGTTGGATTTCCCGCCGCGAATCATCGAGCAGGGGCGCTAACCGCCGCCGGATGCCAATGTTGGCCCGCATCTGCGGGTCGGGGGCATACCAGGCATACATGGCCTCACGTTCAGCGGGGGACACCATCTCTAAAGTCAACTCGTCGTGGTTGCGTAAAAAGGTGGCCCACTGGCCTCCGGCAGGTACGGCGGGAGTATCAGCCATGATGTCGTAGATGGCGCGAGCCTGCTGGTCACGCAGGGCGTAGAAGATGCGCGGCATCACAGGGAAGTGGAAGCAGAGATGACATTCGGGTGCCTGGTCGCTGCCAAAATATTCGATGACATCGGCGGGCCACTGGTTGGCTTCGGCCAGCATGATGCGGCCGGGAAACTCGGCGTCGATCATGGCGCGCAGGCCAGCAATGAAACGGTGGGTGGCGGGCAGATTTTCACCTGTTGTGCCGTCGGCTTCCGTCAGAAAAGGCACGGCATCCAGGCGGAAGCCGTCAACGCCTAGACGCAGCCACAACCGGGCCACATCGTGCAGGGCGGCGACAACGCGAGGGTTGTCAAAGTTGAGGTCGGGCTGGTGGCTGAAAAACCGGTGCCAAAAATATTGGCGGCGCTGAGAGTCAAAAGTCCAGTTGGACGTTTCGGTGTCCACAAAAATGA
>JAITCK010000148.1 GCA_031283115.1 Cellulomonadaceae bacterium
CAGGTTGATACCTTCGAAGGAAGAGATCATCCAGGGGCCACCAATAATGAAGGGGGCTTCTTTAGCGGCGAAGGCAGCAACGGCAATGTCGTAGGTGACAGACGTTGACAGGTTGCCAGCCGAACCTTGCTGTTGCAGCCAGGCTGCGTAGTTGTGTCCGGGTTCGCCGCCCATGCCTACTGTGGTGCTGTAGCCGCCTTGGCCGTCCGACTCGAAGACGGGAGCACCAAAGGAGGTTTGCAGCGGGTAGTAGGTGTAGGGGTCGCCCTGGTCGCCGGTCTGGATGAGCACCTTGTGCTCGGTTCCGGCTGCTTCTGCCGCTGCGATGGCGTCATCCCAGGTGGCGGGGGCGTCGGGGGCCAGGTCGGTGTTGCGGATGAGAGCAATGTTCTCGATGGCGTAAGGCACCGCATACAACTGGCCGTCGAAGGTGAAGGCGTTGATGGCGACTTCTTCATAGTCGCTGGTGTTTTGCAGTGTCACGGGGGCGACAACACCAGCTTGTACCAGTTCGCCTGTCCAGTCGTTGGCGCCCACGGTGATGTCGGGGCCTTGACCGGTGGGAACCTGCTGGATGAAGTCGGCGCGGATGTCGTCGTAGTTCTTTTGGACGATTTCGAAGCCGACGCCGGAGTTCGCTGCCATATATGTTTGGGCGGCGTCAGCGACGGGGCCTTGACGGGTTTCATCCACCCAGACGGTGATGCAGGTTGCCGCGTCTGCAGGGCATTGAACGGTGACTGTGTCGGTGTCGGCGGGTGAAGCGCCGGGTGATGAGGCAGGCGTGCTATCCCCCCCGCCACATCCGGCGAAGAGGAGCAGCGCTGAGGCTGCCGCTGTGCTGATTTTGATGCTTCGCTGCATCGTCGCTCCTGTGCGATATGGTGGATGGGAGCGCCATGACAGGGTTTCCCAGGGACAGATTTGAATCTACGCTCACAGGCGGAAATGCGCGTCATGGAAATAGTGTGAGTGACGCATCTCACATGCGCCGTTGCGAAAATGATGCACAGGGGCGACTATCAGGGCAGAAGCATTACCCTTCACATGTCACTCGCCCGCCGTCCGGCTGCTGTTTGCCCGCCATTCGCATGATTTTCAGGAGTACCGATGACCACTGCCATACCCGCTGTCGCACCCGACGTGATCCACGCCCCCAGCCAGCAGACGCAGTGGTGGAGAACCGCCGTCATCTACCAGGTGTATCCACGATCTTTCGCCGACAGCGACGGCGACGGCTACGGCGACATTCCCGGCATCACCTCCCGCCTAGACCACCTGGTTGACCTGGGCGTGGACGCCCTCTGGCTGTCACCCTTCTACCGGTCTCCCCAACGTGACGGCGGCTACGACGTCACCGACTACCGCGCCATCGACCCGCTTTTTGGCAGCCTGGACGATGCCGACACCCTCATCACTGCCGCCCACGCGCGCGGCCTGCGCGTCATCGTCGACCTTGTCCCCAACCACACGTCCAGCGACCACGCCTGGTTCCAGGCCGCCCTGGCAGCCCCGGCAGGTTCGCCGGAACGTGACCTTTACATGTTCCGTGACGGGCGCGGGGATGACGGCGGCCAGCCGCCCAACAACTGGGATTCCGTGCTGGGATCCTCCGCCTGGACGCGCATCATGGAGGCCGACGGGAAGCCAGGCCAGTGGTACCTCCACCTTTTTGACGAATCCCAACCCGACCTCAACTGGAAGCATCCCCAGGTGCGGGCCGAAATGGAAGACATTTTGCGGTTCTGGCTACGGCGCGGCGTAGACGGCTTCCGGGTGGACGTAGCCCACGGCCTCATCAAACAGGACGGCCTACCCGATTGGGGTGGCCGCGTGGAGATGGTTGGCGGGGCCGATGGAAACGTTGGCGGCGACGATGCACCGTCGGTCGCCGACGGTAGGCAAGACGGCGACGACGCGCCATCGGGCAGCGAAATCGGCAACCTGCCGTCGGACACCATTCCCGCCCTGCCCGTGCTTGACATTGACGCCCCGGCAGCCCACCCCAACCCCATGTTTGACCAAGAGGAAGTCCACGACATTTACCGGGCCTGGCGGCGGGTGCTGGACGAGTTCGACCCGCCCGGCGAACAGGTGACGCGCGCGATGGTGGCTGAAGCCTGGGTGGAACCCGAATCCCGCCTGGCCCGCTACCAGCGCGCCGATGAGATGCAGCAGGCCTTCAACTTCGGGTTTCTGGTGACCACATGGGACGCGGCAGCCTACCGGCAGGTCATCACCGAATCCTTGGCGGCCTGCGACTTGGTGGGAGCCCCAGCCACCTGGGTGCTCAGCAACCATGATGTGGTACGCCACCCCTCACGCTTTGGCCTGCCTACGCCCGGCGCCCGCCCCAACGGCATCTACGCCCACGACCCGCAACCGGACGAGGCGCTGGGTTTGCGTCGCGGGCGCGCTGCCACACTGTTTATGTTGGCCCTGCCCGGTTCGGCCTACCTTTACAACGGCGAAGAGTTGGGCCTGCCAGAACACACTTTTTTGCCCGATGACGTGCGTCAAGCCCCCGAGTTTTTCCGTACTGGTGGCGCGGAGGCTGGCCGGGACGGCTGCCGGGTTCCGTTGGTCTGGGAGGCTGAACGGCCAGGCTTCGGTTTTTCGCCGACGGGGGTAACCTGGCTTCCGCAACCTGCCGCCTGGGCCTGCTATGCGGCGGACAGGCAACGGGGCGTGGAAGGCTCCACCCTGGAAATGTATAAGAGTGCCCTGCGGCTGCGACGCCAGTACGGGCTGGGGGGCGGCGGTTTACGCTGGCTGTCAGGCTACCCAATCCAGGTGCTGCATTTTGAAGTGTTCGATGCCAGCGGCACGGCGGTGACGGTGCTGGCAAACCTGGGTGGTGAGTCGGTGGCTTTGCCTGACGGTTACGACGTGTTGTTGGCCTCTGGCTCCTTGCCCGATGGGGGAGGGCTGCCTGCTGATACGACGGTGTGGCTGCGGTGCGGTCACTGAGGACTCTCACCGTCACCATCGTTGCATAGTCATGCACGGCAATGCATACTTAGCGCATGTCTAAGGTTCTCACCTCCCTGCCCGTCGGCGAGCGCGTCGGCATCGCCTTCTCCGGGGGGCTCGACACCTCCGTAGCCGTGGCCTGGATGCGCGAAAAGGGCGCCATCCCCTTCACCTACACCGCCGACATCGGCCAATACGACGAACCTGACATCGACTCTGTACCAGGCCGCGCCGAAGCCTACGGGGCCGAAGGTGCCCGCCTGGTCGACTGCCGTGAAGCCCTGGTCGAAGAAGGTTTAGCCGCCCTGACCTGCGGCGCCTTCCACATTCGCAACGCAGGCCGCAACTACTACAACACCACGCCCCTAGGCCGGGCCGTCACCGGCACCCTGCTGGTGCGGGCCATGCTGGCCGACAACGTCAACGTGTGGGGCGACGGATCCACCTACAAGGGCAACGACATTGAACGCTTCTACCGGTACGGCCTGTTAGCCAACCCCAACCTGCGCATCTACAAGCCCTGGCTTGACGAAGACTTTGTGCGCGACCTGGGTGGCCGCCAAGAAATGAGTGAATGGCTGACCGCCCGGTCTTTGCCTTACCGCGACTCAGCCGAAAAAGCCTATTCGACGGACGCCAACATTTGGGGCGCCACCCACGAAGCAAAAACCCTGGAAAACCTTGACGTGGGCATCGAAACGGTCGACCCCATCATGGGCGTCAAGTTCTGGGATCCTGCCGTCGTTATCGACACCGAAGACGTGACCATCGCCTTTGAGAAGGGGCGGCCCGTAACAATCAACGGCCAGCAGTTCGCCTCCGCCGTAGACCTGGTGCTGGAAGCCAACGCCATTGGTGGGCGGCACGGCCTGGGCATGAGCGACCAGATTGAAAACCGTATTATCGAAGCCAAGTCGCGCGGCATTTACGAGGCCCCCGGCATGGCCCTGCTGCACATCGTCTACGAGCGCCTAGTCAACGCCATCCACAACGAAGACACGGTAGCCAACTACCACAATGAGGGCCGCCGTCTAGGCCGTCTCATGTATGAGGGCCGTTGGCTGGACCCACAATCCCTGATGATTCGGGAATCCCTGCAACGGTGGGTGGGGGCTGCCGTGACCGGTCAGGTGACGTTGAGGCTGCGGCGCGGCGAAGACTATTCGATCATGGAGACGTCCGGGCCTGCCTTTAGTTACCACCCGGACAAGTTGTCGATGGAGCGGGTGGCTGATTCGGCCTTCGGGCCTACGGATCGTATCGGTCAGTTGACCATGCGCAACCTTGATATTGCTGATTCGCGGGCCAAGTTGGAAAGCTACGCTGAAATGGGCTTGGTGGGTGGCGAGCAGGCCGCCCTCATTGGTGCTTCCGCGTCTGATACTCCGTTGATTGGGTCTTTGGAGCAGGGTGGCGCCCACGTAATCGCTTCCCGCGGCAAGGCCGCCGAAGGCGACCAACTCCTCGACGCCGCCGCCATGGAGTTCGGCACCGACTGAGGTGCCGAACTCCGAGAAAGTGCAGTGTTTGCGGGGTCCCCGCGTTTTCGCGTAGCGAAAGCGTGGGGTGTGGGGCGCCGACTGAGGTGCCGAACTTCGAGAAAGTGCAGTGTTCGCGGGGTCCCCGCGGTTTCGCGTAGCGAAAGCGTGGGGTGGGGCACCGACTGAGGTGTTTGTGTCGGTTTTGAATGCGCAGGTCAGTGGGTGCGAAAACGTTTTACCGACGTTTGATGCGGTGCGGTGCGCCAGTTAGGTCACGCCTCGGTGAAGGGCGCGTGGGTGTGTCGTAGGTCTCGTTGTGGTCGGCGAGTATTGGGGTTGTTAGCACGACCTCACCGACCAAGGAGCCTCACATGTTTACTGGACTGAT
>JAITCK010000025.1 GCA_031283115.1 Cellulomonadaceae bacterium
ACGGGTTCGGCATCAAAGCGAAACTGGCCGACGACTTACCTGTCACCGCTATTTTCGCTGCCGGTTCCCTGCAACACGGCACGGGCGTGCGCGGCTTTCTTGAGGCAGACTTTTTCGCCGTCATCGACGCGCCGAGGCCGCCGTCGGATGATGCCTTAAGGAAAGTGTGCGCCTCCCTTGAAGCGCATTACCCGTTGATCAGTGTTGACGTGCGCCGTCCTGCTGTCGTCTGCAACTTTGATGGGGGTAGTGAGCCTGTCGAAGTGGTTCCTGCCTACAGTGATGGAGGTAGCGGCTTTTGGATTCCCGACCCTGCCGACGGCGGCGACTGGATCCACTCCTTCCCCGTCGAATACAACGACTACCTGAGCCGCACCTATGAGTTACACGGCGGCGAAGCCAAAAAACTGGCGCGCCTGGTCAAACTGTGGAAGTACCGGCAGCAGGTGCCCGTGTCGTCCAGTTATCTGGAGGCGAGGGCTGCCGTGTATTCGACCAGCCAGCCCATGCTGGGGCTGGTAGAAGACTTGGCCCACTTCCTGTTCGAATTGGGCAAAGACCGCCTGGCTAACATTGACCATCCCACCGGCCAGCCGTCCACGTTCACGGCCTGTTCTACGCCCGCCCGCTACGACGATGCGACCAGCAAACTTGCGGAGGCAGTCACGGTGACTGCGGAAGCGTCGCATCAGGCCCGTGCAGGCCACGACAAAGAGGCTGTCCGCCTGCTCAAGCAACTCTTTGCCGAGTAGTAAGAGCCCGCAGTTCGATTGAGTTTGACCCGCCAGCAGGCGTGCTCGCGTCAAGGAGGCTCACGTGGCACAACTTCCGCAGGGCCAACCTGTACCTGCTGACGGCTCCCTGCCTCCCTGGGTGGGGGATAAGCCAGACTGCCTGCGGGCCAGCCGGTTCAGCGTCTACGTGCATGTGCCCTTTTGTGCGGTGCGGTGCGGATATTGTGACTTCAACACCTATACGGCCACGGAACTCGGCGGCGGGGCGTCACAAACCGCCTACGCGACGACGGCGCTGACGGAAGTAGCCTTAGCCCGCCGGGTCATGGATGTGGCGGGCCTGGCTCCGCGCCCCATCTCCACCGTGTTTTTTGGCGGGGGAACGCCCACCATGCTGCCTGCCAGCGACCTGGTTCGTATCCTCGCAGGATTGCGTGGCAGTTGGGGGCTGACATCAGATGTGGAAGTGACAACGGAAGCCAACCCGGACTCTGTCACGCCTCAATCTTTGCGTCTGCTGGCAGCTGGCGGCTTCACCCGCATCTCGTATGGGATGCAGTCGGCGGTGCCGCACGTGCTGGCCACTCTGGATCGCACCCACAATCCTGACCGTATTGGCGATGTTGTGGCTTGGGCGCGCGATGCGGGCTTGGACGTGTCTCTTGATCTCATTTACGGCACGCCAGGGGAGTCTGTTGATGATTGGCGGCGCAGCCTTGACGCCGCTGTTGCTACTGGTGTTGACCACATTTCTGCCTACGCCCTGGTGGTGGAACCGGGCACAAAAATGGGGGCTATGGTGCGGCGCGGCCTGTTGCCTATGCCCGATGACGATGACGAAGCGACCAAATACGAGATCGCAGATGCTGCCCTGACGGCGGCAGGTTTGACCTGGTATGAGGTGAGCAATTGGGCTCGCGGCGGCATTGACGGGCCGCACTCTTGCCGCCACAACCTGGCCTACTGGCGGGGTGATGACTGGTGGGGGATTGGGCCGGGGGCGCACTCTTACCTGGCTGCTGGAAGTGCGGCGGAAGATACCGGAATGGCTGGCTTGCGCTGGTGGAATGTCAAGCATCCCCTGCGGTATGCGGAGGCGTTAGAGCGGGGCGGGTCGCCGGGTGCGGGGCGTGAACTGTTGACCAGCGACGATGCCGCCTTGGAGCAGGTGATGCTGGGTGTCCGCCTGTCTGAGGGTATGGCGATTGACCGTCTCAGCGACGCAGGGCGGGGCGCTGTGGCAGGGCTGGTTGCCCAGGGACTCATTGACGGTCACGCTGCTATCCGTGACCGCCGCCTCATTCTCACCCTGCGCGGTCGCCTCTTGGCTGACACGGTGCTGCGTTCCCTCACTTGACGTCTACCTCCGGTTCGGTAAAGAAAATGCCGTATCACGATGCTCTGTGGATGTATGTGGACGTGACCACAGTTGAGGTGAAAGTTATCCAATCGTTACCGGTGAACCGTGGCTCCGAGTTGCGGTGGGGCAATGAAGGGGGTTTGGTGGCTCTATTGACAAATCGTCAATACGGGTAAGCGGCGATACGGCAATCCGAGCTTCCCCGGGGTCGCCACGAACGAAGAGGTTCACGCCATGTCAAAGGATTTCCCGGACTTCCCCCCCCCCTCAGGCTCTGAACCGGGGCCTGTCCCAGAAGCCCAGATCCCCCAAGAAGTCCCCCCCGCCGGGCAGCCAGTCTTTTACACGCCGCCGCCAGAAGCCCCCCCCGGGTACGCCGGGCAAGCGCCCCAGCAAGCGGCACCGCAACAGCCGGCAATGCAACAGCCAGCAATGCAACAGCCGCCCCAACAGCAGTTCCCGGCACCCGCAGGAGTGGCACCCCAAGCGGCACCCATGGGCTACGCACCATCCAAGAAGAAGAACACGCTGGCACTGGTCGGCCTCATCCTTGCCATCCTCGGCATCATGAGTGCCTTCATCCCCTTTGTCGGTTTTGTTGGCATTGTCATCTCTCTGGTGGGCCTGATCCTCGCCATCGTGGGATTCATCAAGTCCAAGCAGTTGCAGGCCGGAAAAGGCCTTGCTATCGCCGCAATCATCGTTGGCGCAGTAGCCGTCATCGGTGGAGGCGCAGCACAGGTCATGTACCTGCGGTCAGCCGATTGTGTGACAGACGGCGACGGCGCCACATCGTGCACGCTCGGCCAAAGCGCTGACGCAGACCTACCTACCACCGGCAGTTCCAGCCCTATCGATTCCTTCGACAAAGCCCAGCCAGCCGTCATCCAGATCACCGCAAAAGGCAGTTTCCGTGATCCTGAAGGCGAATCGGTCTCACGCTGGCGGGGTTCAGGGTTCATCATCAGCCCAGATGGTTACGCCGTGACAAACAACCACGTTGTCACCGGTGCAGCAACCCTCACCGTGTACATTGGCGGAGACACCACCACCAGTTACAACGCCACAGTGATTGGCGCGTCCGAATGCAACGACCTGGCACTCATCAAGATTTCCGGCCTGGAAGACGCCCCGTACCTCGATTGGTATGAAGGCGACATTACCGTCGGAATGGAAGTCTATGCGGCAGGTTTCCCCTTAGGAGACCCCGAATACACTCTCACCCGAGGAATCGTTGCTAAAGCCAACGCTGACGGTGAAATGAGTTGGGCATCCGTAGACCGCACCATCGAACATGACGCCAACACTCAGCCCGGCAACTCTGGCGGCCCCCTGCTGACCTCCGATGGCAAAGTTGCTGCCGTTCACTATGCTGGCGGCGCCCGAAGCAGTGGAACCTCGCAGTTCTTTGCCATCGCTGCTGACCTGGCCATGCCTGTTGTCGCCCGCATGCAAGAAGGTGACTTTGAATCCCTGGGTATCAACGGTGAAGCCATCATGACCGAAGACGGAGAGATCTACGGAGTGTGGGTGCAAAGCGTCAAGCCTGGTTCCCCAGTTGACGAAGTGGGCATCCTCCC
>JAITCK010000064.1 GCA_031283115.1 Cellulomonadaceae bacterium
CAACCCGTCGTCAGACACGGCAGCCGCCGCCTACGTCTACCGTCACATGGATCAGGTCGGTGGTGTTGTCCACACCCACTCCACCTACGCAGCCGCCTGGGCTGCCCGCGGCGAAGAAATCCCCTGCGTGCTCACCATGATGGCCGACGAATTTGGCGGCCCCATCCCCGTTGGCCCCTTCGCCATCATCGGCGACGACTCCATCGGACAAGGAATCGTTGACACCCTCACCGGCCATCGCAGCCAGGCCGTGCTCATGGCCAACCACGGCCCCTTCACCATCGGCAAAGACGCAAAATCTGCTGTCAAAGCCGCCGTGCTCCTCGAAGAAGTAGCCAAGGCCGTGCACATTTCCCGCCAACTCGGCCAGCCCCAACCCATCGACCCTGCCGCCATCGACTCCCTCTACGACCGCTACCAGAACGTTTACGGGCAATAAAAATAAAGGTGAGTGCACGAGAACGTGTTCTCGATGCCGAACCGACTGCAGCCCGGTGAAACACTGGCAGTGACGGCGGGCGACTACCCTGCCACCACCGCAACCTCACACCATCTCGTTACCCATCACCCACTCTTTACCTGCCACTCATAGGAGAGAAAACACCATGACCACCAAGCCTTACACCACCCAAGAAATCTGGTTCTTTACCGGGTCGCAAGACCTCTACGGCCCCGAAACCTTAGAGCAGGTGGCCCAGCAGTCCCAAGAGGTTGCCCGCCTGCTCGACGCCTCCGCTGACGTGCCCGCCACCGTGGTGTGGAAGCCTGTGCTCAAAGACTCCGAATCCATCCGCCGCGCCATGCTGGAAGCCAACAGCAACGATCATGTGCTGGGCGTTATCACCTGGATGCACACCTTCTCACCAGCCAAAATGTGGATTCGTGGCCTGGATGCCCTGCGCAAGCCCCTACTGCACCTGCACACTCAAGCCAACGTCGAACTGCCTTGGGACACCATCGACTTCGACTTTATGAACCTCAACCAGGCCGCCCACGGCGACCGCGAATACGCCTACATTGCTTCACGCCTGGGGGTTGCCCGCACCACCGTTGTCGGCCACGTGAGCAACCCTGCCGTCACCCGCCGCATCGGCACCTGGGTGCGGGGCGCTGCCGGCTGGGCTGCCGCCAATGGCCTCAAACTGGTGCGGTTTGGCGACAACATGCGCAACGTGGCCGTCACCGAAGGCGACAAAACCGAGGCCGAACTACGGTTCGGTGTCTCCGTCAACACGTGGGGTGTCAACGATCTGGTCGCTGCGGTGGCCGCCGTATCCGACGCCGACATCGACGCCCTGGTTGCAGAATACGAAGACCTCTACGATGTAGTGCCTGAACTGCGCCGCGGGGGAGACCGTCACGAATCCCTGCGTTATGCAGCCCGCCAAGAAATCGCCATTGAAGGCTTCCTCACGTCAGTAGGCGCCAAGGCCTTCACCACCAACTTCGAAGACCTGGGCGACCTTCGCCAACTGCCTGGCCTGGCCGTGCAACGCCTCATGGGTAAGGGTTACGGCTTTGGCGCCGAAGGCGACTGGAAAACGGCCGTGCTGGTCCGGGTCGCCAAGGTCATGGGTGCTGGCCTGCCCGGTGGGGCCTCCCTCATGGAGGACTACACCTACGACCTCACCCCCGGCGCTGAGCTGATTCTCGGCGCCCACATGCTGGAAGTCTGCCCGTCCTTGACCACCTCCAAGCCGCGCGTGGAAATCCACCCGCTGGGCATCGGCGGCAAGGAAGACCCCGTCCGCATGGTCTTCAACGCCGACGCTACCGACGGCGCCGTCGTCGTGTCCCTGGCCGACATGCGCGACCGCTTCCGCCTGACCGCCAACGTGGTCGACGTGGTCACCCCGCCCGCCGACCTGCCCCACCTGCCGGTGGCCCGGGCCGTCTGGCAGCCCCGCCCCACCTTCGATGTGTCCGCTGAGTGTTGGCTCACTGCCGGCGGCGCCCACCACACCGTCATGTCCACGGCTGTGGGTGTGGAAGCTTTCGAAGTCTTTGCCGACATCGCCCGCGTGGAGTTACTGGTCATCGACGAAGCCACCACCCGCCGCGGTTTCGCCGACCAAGTCAACTGGAACAAGGCCTACTACCGCCTCGCCCAAGGGCTGTAACCGCCGCCTCTGATGTGAGGTAAGCGTCGGGGTTGGACCGTATGGGCACCAACCCCGGCGCTGCGGTATTTCCGGCGTTGTTGTGATGTGGAGATACGTGATGACCCGTAAGGTTGGTTTCGTGGTGACAAATCCCAGCGCTTTTTCTGAATACGACCGGTATGCGGTGATTTCGATCAGCGCTGCCCTGCTTGGCGCCCTGTGTTTCCTGCTTATTCCCTTGCGAGTGTCGATTGTGCTGGTTCCGGCCCTCTACCTGGCCGGTATCGTGTGTGGCGTGTTGGCGGTGCGGCGCATCGGCATGAACGGTGCGAAGGGCCGCGGCTTAGCAACTGCGGGATACCTGTGCGGCGGCCTCGGCTTGGTGGCCTTCATATTCTTGCTGGTGGCTGGCGCTATTGTGGGAGGGTCTTCCACATGACAACACAAGGTGCTGTGGAAAACGCCGGGGGGGGGCGTCATGGCTGCGACCATGCGTGATGTAGCGCAACTGGCGGGCGTATCCATCAAAACCGTCTCCAACGTTGTCAACGACTACCCGCATATCACTCCGCGCACCCGCCAGCGCGTCGAAGAGGCTATCGCGGCCCTTGGCTACCAGGTCAACGTCCAGGCCCGGCAACTCAAGCAGGGCAGAACCGGGCTAGTGGGCTTGGCCTTGCCCGAGTTGCGGGTCCCCTATTTTGCGGAACTTGCCTATTCCATGATGCGAGCTACCGAGGATGCGGGTCTGACCCTGCTCATCGAGCAGACCGGCCCCAACGGCGAGAAGGAACTGGACACCCTGTCCAGCCCTCGGCGTCGAATGACGGACGGCCTGCTGTTTTCTCCAGTGGGAATGGACCCCAACAATGTTTCCCCTTTGAACGTGGATTACCCCATGGTTTTGCTGGGTGAGCGCGTTTTTGGCGGGCCAACCGACCATGTGACCATGGCCAATGTTGAGGGAGCCAAAGCTGCTGCCCTGCATTTGGCTCAGCGTGGCTGCAGCAAGATCGCCGTACTGGGTGTCCACGAAGGGGAGGTGATCGGCTCTGCGGGCCTGCGCCTGCGGGGCTTCACCGAAGGGCTTGCTCAGGCAGGGCTCACACTTGACCCCCGACGTATCGGCCTCGCCCAGCGCTGGGTGCACGCTACGGGTGCCGAGGCGATGAAGCAGGTGCTGGATACGGGTGTCGAAGTTGACGGGGTGTTTGGCATGAACGACGCCCTTGCCTTGGGTGCTTTGAGTGTTCTCCACCGGCGGGGCTTGCGGGTTCCTGACGATGTTGCCGTCATCGGCTTTGACAATATTGCCGAGACGGAACACGCAGACCCTCCCCTGTCCACTGTTGATGTGGGACGTAAGACGATTGCCCGTGAGGCGGTGCGCCTGCTCATTGACCGCATTGAGGGTAACGATGAGTCTCCGCGCACTCTTGTGGTGGACTTCCATGTTGTTGAGCGGGAGTCGACCAGGCGGAACTAGACGGCCTGCCCCGCGGATGTGGTGGCGGCAAGCAGGTGGCTGTGGGCGTTATGCGGGGGAGTGTGGCGCGCGAGATTGTGTGGGCTGTGCGGTGGGCGGCAGGGCTGCCCGGTAGAGGGGCAGCGTAACTAGTGCTCGATCGGTTGAGCGTTTCTCCTGGTCAATAACTATGTTAGCGATCACATTTCAAATGCGGCCATTGAGCCGTTCAGATGACGACATGCCCTCACTTCCGCTGGTTTACATCGTTGTATAGTTCAGGTCATCAAGATTTACAACGTTGTACAAGCGCGGGTTTACCTGACGCACACCACAAGGAGAGTTCAATGACGGCCTCGACGCCCACACAACAAAGAGAGGTGGAAAGCAGCCTGCCGGGAAGCCGTGCACAAAGCACGCGGCACCATCACGACCGCCACCCCGTCTCCCGCTTCTTCCACTCGCAAAAAGCCGCGCCCTACCTCTTCGTGGCCCCCTTCATCATCACCTTCGCCCTCTTCTGGGCCTACCCCATCGGCCGATCCTTGACCATGTCCACCCAGTGGATCGTCCCCGGCACATCCCAGTTCATCGGTCTAGAGAACTTCCAGCGCATGTTCGGTGACCGCCTCTTCTGGCTGGCCATCGGCAACTCGCTGCGGTACATGCTGCTCACCCTGGTGCTGCTGATCCCCATCCCCATGGCCCTGGCAGCCATGGTCAACTCCAAGATCGGCTCCCCCAAGATCAAGAGCTTCTTCAAGTCGGCCATGTTTGTGCCCGCGCTAACCTCCGTGGTGGTCGCCGGTATCATCTTCGGCCTCATGTTCTCCGAAGGTGACAACGGCCTGATGAACCAGGTTGTTGGCCTGTTCGGGGGAGCGCCGGTGCGCTGGTTGCGCAACGATATCACCGGTTTGATCGCCCTGCTTGCCCTCGCCGTGTGGCGCTGGACCGGCGTCAACATGATGTACTTCCTGGCCGGTCTCCAGCAAATCCCGCAGGAACACTACGAGGCGGCCTCCCTGGACGGCGCCTCGAAACTCCAAACCTTCTGGCATGTCACCCTGCCCTCGCTCAAACCCACCATCATCTTTGTCACCACCATCTCCGTCTTCGGTGGCCTAGCCATGTTCCTCGAATCCTTCATGTTGTGGAGCGGCAACAACTCCCCTCAGAACATCGGTTTGACCATCGTGGGTTACCTCTACCGCTTCGGTGTGGAACGCAACGACCTCGGCTTCGCCTCGGCAGTCGGTGTGGTGCTCCTCGCCCTCGTTCTCATCATCAACCTCACCCAACTCACCCTGACCGGGTTCTTCAAAAAGGAGAAGCGCTGACATGTCCGCCGCTGTGATTACTGCGGACGCCACCGCGCTCCGCACCGATGACCCCAACCGCACGTCCAAGGGTCGCTCTGCCCTGCTGAACATTGCCCTGATTGTCTGTGCCGCTATCGCCCTGATCCCCTTCTGGGCCATCTTTGTGGGCACCTTCCAAGACGGCACCAACCTCATCCGTCACGGCCTCAACCTGGGCATTGACTGGAACACCGCAGGTTTTCAGAACTACGTCATGTTGTTCACCAACTCAGGTGACTTCTTCCGCTGGTTTGCCAACTCCATCGGCCTGACCGTGGTGCAAACCATCCTGACCCTGCTGGTCTCCGCCTTTGTGGCCTACGGTTTCGCCAAGTACCAGTTCCGGTTCAAAACGGCCCTCTTCATCATCATCGTGCTGTTGATGACCGTTCCCTTCGAAATGATGATGCTCCCCCTGTTCAGCCTCATGCACAACCTGGGGCTGTCCAACAACTACCTCGCCATCTTCCTGCCCTTCCTTGCGGCACCGATGACCATCTTCTTCTTCCGGCAATACCTGGTGGGTATCCCCGACGAGTTGATTGAAGCCGGTCGCGTGGATGGTGTCAGCGAGTTCGGCATCTTCTTCCGGCTGGTGCTGCCCCTGATGACCCCGGCCATGGCCGCCATGGCCATCCTCACCGGTATGGGGGCATGGAACAACTTCCTGTGGCCGCTGCTGGTGCTGCGATCCCCGGAGATGTACACCCTCCCCGTGGGTCTCAACACCCTGCTCACCCCCTACGGCAACAACTACGACCTCCTGATCGTGGGCTCCTTCTTCTCCCTGATCCCGATTCTCGTGCTGTTCCTCTGCTTCCAACGCTTCTTCATCTCCGGTATGACCACCGGTGCCGTCAAGGGCTGACCCGTTTTATCCATCCGTTCCAACAACACCTGGTCGCCTGCCACTCGGTAAGCGTCCGCCTCCAACGCCTGCACTCGACAACGCACGTCAGTGCTGGATCCAACCCAATCACAGGAGAAAATTCTCATGCGTCTGAAAAAGACATTCACTGCCCTTGCGGTAGCAGCGCTATCAGCAGGTATGCTCGCTGGCTGCGGCAGTAGCGGAAGCGACGACCAAGGCGAAATCCTCGACTCTGGCGTAGACCAGGGCGCGGGCGAAGACGCCACCCCCCTTGACCTGGTGACCTTCGTGTCCCTGCACGGCACCTTCTACGAGCAGATGGCTGCTCAGTGGAACGTGGAGAACCCTGACCGTCAGGTCAAGATTCAGACCCGTGTTCTCCCGTTCGACGCCATGCACCAGCGCCTGCAAATGTCGCTGACCACTGGCCATGACGTCCCCGATATCGCGGACATTGAGGTGGGCCAGTTCTCCAACTTCATGCGCGGTGAGGTTCAACTCCGTGACCTCACCGATGTTGCAGCCCAGTACCGCGACCAGGTGGTTGAGGCCCGGATGGACCTTTACAGCCGGGACGGTCAACTGTTCGGCCTGCCCACCCACGTGGGCGCCATGCTCGCCTTCTACAACGTGCCCCTGCTTGAAGAAGCTGGCATTGACTACACCACCCTGACCAACTGGGATGACTTCCGTGCAGCGGGCATCGACTATTACGACGCCACCGGTAACTTCCTCACC
This sequence comes from Cellulomonadaceae bacterium, assembly GCA_031283115.1. Classification (GTDB taxonomy): domain Bacteria; phylum Actinomycetota; class Actinomycetes; order Actinomycetales; family Cellulomonadaceae; genus Xylanimonas. Next base: position 6,538 of record JAITCK010000064.1, read on the forward strand.
ACCGCCGACACCTCGGCCTTCTGGCAGACCATGCTGGTCACCGCCCAGAAGGGTGGCGAGTTCATCGACGCAAACGGCAACCTCACGCTGGACAGCCCCGAGGTTGTCGACGCCCTCACCTTCCTCCAAGGCCTCAAAGAAGACAACGTTGCAGGCCCCATCCCTGGCGGCCAGCCCGACAGCGAGCAGGCTTACGGCTCAATCAACGACGGCAACTTTGCCGCCCTCATCATGCCGTCGTGGTTCACCAGCCGCTTCCTGGCCTACATGGGTGACATGGAAGGCCAGTGGGCCATCGCGCCGCCGCCCTCCTTTGCTGACGGCCACGTGGTGACCGTCGGTGGTGGCGGTACCGGTACCGCCGTGCCCGCCGCATCTGAGAATGCCGACCTGGCCGCCGAATTCCTGGCTTTCGCCAAACTCTCTGAAGCTGGCAACATTCGCGTGTGGCAAGACTTGGGCTTCGACCCGGTCAACACTGCCATGTGGGACGACGAGGCCGTGACGCACGACCCCGAAAACCGCTTCAACATCTTCTTCCGTAACAACATGTTCGACGCGCTCAACCTGATTGGCGCCGACAATGTGGGCCTCATGCCGTCGCAGAAGCAGGATGCCTGGCCGGTGGTGGG
>JAITCK010000074.1 GCA_031283115.1 Cellulomonadaceae bacterium
AGAGGCCAAGCGCCCCTTCGTTCCCGGTGAGACTGTGGTTCCCCCTTCGGGCAAGGTTCTTGACGCGGACGACTATGCGATGCTCGTTGACTCCTGCCTGGACGGCTGGTTCACCTCGGGACGTTTCCATGAGCAGTTCGAGGAGAAGTTGGCTGAGACCGTCGGCGCTCGGTCGGCCCTCTTTGTCAACTCGGGTTCCAGCGCGAACCTCTGTGCCCTGTCCGGCCTCACCAGCCCCAAGTTGGGTCGCCGTGCTCTGAAGCCGGGGGACGAGGTTCTCACCGTTGCCGCGGGCTTCCCCACCACGGTCAATCCTATCTTGCAGAATGGTCTCAAGCCGGTTGTCGTCGATGTTGACCTTGGCACCTATGACGCCAACATGGATCGCCTGCGTGAGGCCGTTGGCCCCAACACTCGAGCCATCATGATGGCGCACACCCTGGGCAACCCTTTCAACCTCGATGTGGTGCAGGAACTGTGCAAGGAGCACCGCCTCTGGCTGGTCGAAGACTCCTGTGACGCCTTGGGCTCCACTTATCGCGGGCAGCGCACCGGCTCCTTCGGCGACACGGCGACGGTGTCCTTCTACCCGGCCCACCACATCACTACGGGTGAGGGTGGCGCGGTCTTCGTCAAGTCGCCCCTGGTGAGCAAGCAGGTCGAGTCTTTCCGCGACTGGGGCCGTGACTGCTACTGCGCAACCGGAAATGACGACACCTGTGGCAAGCGCTTCGGCTGGCAGCTCGGTGATCTCCCCTTCGGCTACGACCACAAGTACACCTACAGCCACATCGGCTACAACCTCAAGGCAACCGACATGCAGGCCGCGCTGGGCCTCTCGCAGTTGGCCAAGTTGGACGAGTTCGTCGCCGCCCGTAAGGCCAACTTCGCCTACCTGACCCAGCGTCTCGAAGGGGTTGAAGGCCTGATCTTGCCGGTCGCCACGGAGAATTCCGATCCTTCCTGGTTCGGCTACCCCATCACCCTTGACCCCAAGCACCCTGCGGACCGCGAAGAACTCATGCGCTTCTTGCAGGCCCGGAAGATCGGCACACGCCTCATCTTCGCAGGCAACCTCACCAAGCAGCCCGCCTACTTGGGTGTCGACTTCCGCATCGTCGGCGACCTCACCAACACCGACATCGTCATGAACCGTGCCTTCTGGGTCGGCGTATTCCCCGGTCTGACTACCGACATGCTCGACTATGTCGCCGATTCCATCATCGACTTCATGAAGGCGGTTTGATGCACTTTCTCGTCACCGGGCATACGGGGTTCAAGGGGGCGTGGCTTTCGCTCATCTTGGCCTCTCGCGGTCACGATGTCTCCGGCATCGCCCTTGACCCCCTTCCTGGGGGCGTGTTCGAGAGGGCCCAGGTCACCGAGGTGCTCCGCGATGACCTGCGGATCGACATTCGGGACGCCCAGGCCCTAAAAGACGCAGTGACGGGTGTTGGTGCCGATGTGGTGCTCCACTTGGCCGCGCAGCCCCTGGTTCGGGAGTCGTACCGCATCCCGCGTGAGACTTACGAGACCAATGCCATGGGCACCTACAACGTGCTTGAGGCCATTGCTGCGACGCCACAGACCCAGGCGGACGTGATCATCACCACGGACAAGGTCTATCGGAATGTTGGGCAGTTGGAGGGGTACGTCGAGTCTGATTCCCTGGGTGGCGACGATCCTTACAGCGCGTCGAAGGCCATGGCTGACATCCTCACGCAGTCCTGGGTGAAGAGTTTCCCTGGAGTTCCCACGGCCATTGCCCGTGCGGGCAACGTCATCGGTGGTGGCGACGTGTCTAAGGATCGTTTGGTTGTTGATCTTGTCAATGGCTTTGCCTCTGGCGAACCTGTCCACATCCGCATGCCTGATGCCGTGCGCCCTTGGCAGCACGTGCTCGACTGCCTCAGCGGGTATCTCAGCGTGGCGGACGCTCTGCTGGCGGGCGAGGGCACGGGGGCCTGGAACTTCGGGCCAGATCCTGGCGATGCCCACACCGTGCGCGAGTTGGCCGACACCGGCACGGCATGGTGGGGTGATGGGGCCGCATGGGTCGATGATTCCGGTGACCATCCCCACGAGGCGGCCCTGCTCACGCTCGATCCCACGAAGGCGCAGACGGCTTTTGGCTGGCGCAATGCTGTGCCTTTTCCGGCAAGCCTGGAGTGGACGCTGCAGTGGGAGAAGGCGGTGCGGGGCGGCGCTGATGCTCGCCAGGCAACCCTGGATCAGATCAACGCCTTCATCTCCCTCACGGCTGACGCCCCCTGGCTTGGCCGCTTCTGACTGGAGGAGACGTAATGGCAAGCACCGACGAGGCCCGGATGCTGACGGTTACCGCGCGGCAGAATCTCACCAGCGATGTTGTCGAACTCACCTTGCGGTCGTTGGACGGGTCACCTTTGCCCGCTTGGAAGCCCGGTGCGCACATTGACCTGCGGCTTGGTGCCGACCTGGTGAGGCAGTATTCCCTGATCCAGACGGATGACCCGTCAACCTGGACCATCGCCGTCCTGGTCGAGCCGGAGGGACGGGGAGGCTCCAAGCTCATCGGTGAGACCGTACATGTGGGGTCTGTCGTCGAGGTGGGTGGCCCGCGTAACCACTTCCCCTTTGTCACGGGTGACCGCTACCTCTTCATTGCCGGTGGCATCGGGGTGACGCCCCTGATCGGCATGTGCCGGAACGCCCAGGCGGACGGGGCTGACTGGCGGCTGGTCTATGCCGGGCGCAATCGCCTGAAGATGGCCTATGTCGACCAGCTGGAGGCCGAGTTTCCGGATCGCGTTGAGATTTACGACCTCTCGGAGGGTCAACTTTTCAGCGTCGAGGATGCGATTTCCGAGTTGGACACCGACACTCACGTGTACTGCTGCGGGCCAGAGTCGCTGCTGGACGCCGTCGAGGACGCCATGGGTGCGCCGAGTCGTCTGCCCTACGTTCACGTGGAGAGGTTCCGGCCCAGAGAACCTGCCGGCTTCTCGGAGAATGTCGAGTTCACTGTCTACGCGCAGACCTCCGATGTCGAGT
>JAITCK010000175.1 GCA_031283115.1 Cellulomonadaceae bacterium
TTGACTCAGGTAGGGGTGGCATTCGATCTGGTTGAGTGCCGGTGTCACCGTGCCGGAGGCCAGCAGGCGGTCAATGTGGGCTGGCTGGAAGTTGGATACCCCGATAGTGCGCGCCTTGCCTGATGCGGCGATCTCTTCCAAAGCCTCCCAGGCTTGCGGGTACAGGCCGATGGCAGGCAGGGGCCAGTGGATGAGGTACAGGTCGACGTAGTCCATGCCGAGGGCTTCAAGTGACTGGTCGAAGGCCGCTAGGGCGTCATCGTGCGCATGATGGGCGTTGTTGAGTTTAGTGGTGACGAAAAAGTCGCCGCGCGGTAGGCCGGTGGCCGCGATGGCCTGGCCGACTTCCCGCTCGTTGCGGTACATGGCGGCCGTGTCGATGTGTCGGTAGCCTGCCTCGACGGCGCAGGCGACCGCGTCGAGCGTGCGTTCAGCAGGCAGTTTGTAGGTTCCAAAGCCGAGTTGCGGAATGGTCACGCCGTTGTTGAGGGCCAGGCTGGGTATGGTCACGCTACCCATCATAGAAAACCGTCCGGGGTGAATGGCAGCGCCACTACGCCGTAGTTACTAGTGTGTTGGTGGCGTGTTGGCGCGCACAGGCGGATTTACAACGTTGCACATAGATGACGGCCAGTGGTATCTTTCTCGCAGATTTACATCGTTGGAGAAGATTATGACAATGCCACAGACGGCCATCCCAAACCCCATCGTGCTGCAGCGCGCCGACCCCTGCGTGCTACTGCATGACAGCCAGTACTACTTCACCGGCTCACACCCTGCATACGACCGCATCGTGCTGCGCCGCGCCTCGTCCCTGGCCGACCTTCAGGCCGCCGACGAGGTGACCGTGTGGACCCACCCCGAATCTGGCCCACAGTCTGGCCTGATCTGGGCACCGGAGATTCACCGCGTAGGCGATGCCTGGTACATCTACTACGCAGCCGCCCCCCGCGTAGCCCCCGATGTCGAGCGCGCGGACGACAACAGTCACCGCGTCTACGTGCTCGAATGTACCGACGCCGACCCCCTCACCGGCACCTGGATCGAACGCGGCCAGGTGAACACGGGCTGGGAGACCTTCGCCCTTGACGCCACAAGTTACGTGCGCGACGGCGTGCAGTACCTCATCTGGGCACAGATCGACCACGCCATCCCCGGCAACTCCAACCTCTACATCGCGCGCATGGAGAATCCCTGGACTCTGGCCACCCCAGCCGTGCTGCTGACCAAGCCGGAGTATGACTGGGAGACGGTGCGATTTGCCGTCAACGAAGGCCCATCGGTGCTGGATAAGGGAGGAAAGTTGTACCTCACCTACTCCGCATCGGGCACGGGGCCGGAGTACGCCATGGGCGTGCTGGTGGCCGACCGCAGCAGCGACCTGCTGGATCCGACGTCATGGACCAAGGCACCTGCACCCGTGTTCGTCTCCGACCCAACGGCCCACCAGTACGGGCCGGGACACAACTCCTTCACGCGCACAGTGGACGGCGAGGTAGTGTTGGTATTCCACTCGCGCACCTACACCAAGATTTCTGGCGACCCACTGTTTGACCCCAACCGTCAAGCCTGCGCGCAGATTCTCCCCTTCGATGCGAACGGCAACCCCGTCTGGGGTACCCCCGTAGCAAACACCCGCCCCGTCCCCACGTCAACGGACGTGCTGGCCCCTCACGGAATGTAGGGGTGCGTGCGGGTGTCGTGCGGTAGTGGTGATGGGTGATCGACGGCGGCTAGAGCTGGTCCTGCCAGGCGAACTCGGGGTTGTAGCCGAGGACGCGGCGGGCCTTGTCGATGCTGAGCAGGGTTTCACGCCCGACGATGGGACGCTTGACCGGCACGTTCGGGAACTCTTTGGCCACCAGGTCAGCCGAGTCGCGGCGCATGGCGTTGTCGGCGTTAGCGATGATGAAAGCATCCCAGCCAGTAGCATCAAGTTCCAGAGCCTTACGCACGGCCTGGGCGCCGTCACGGGCATCAATGTACGACCACAGGTTCCAGCGGCGGAGTTTCGCATCGTCCTGCCAGGCTTCGAAGCCTGCGTAGTCTTCGGGCAGCATGACGTTGGAGAACCGCAGCGAGATGAACTTCAGCGTCGGGTCCCAGCGCACCAGGTGACGGGCCATGTCCTCTTCCAGGGCCTTACCCAGGGAGTAGGTGGTCTGCGGGATCACCGCGTAGTCCTCGTCAATGGGCACGTAGGGCGGCGGCACATCGAAGGGCAGGCCGAGGGTGGTTTCCGACGAGGCCGAGACAACATTGCGGATACCGGCGATGCGGGCCGCCCGGTAGACGTTGTAGGCCGCCGTCATGTTGTTGGCAAAAGTCACCGCATCGGGCCGCAAGCCTGGCGCGGGAATAGCGGCCAGGTGCACTACCGCAGTGACCGGCGGGCATTCGTCAAAGCCCGTCAGGAGTTCAACCACCTGGCCAAAATCAGTCAGATCGACCTTGACCACCTTGGCAGGCAGCGGCTGGGTGGGGGCAGCCACATCGGCGGCCACCACGTCCCAGCCGTGCTGAGCCAGGTGCTTGACGACGGCTGGGCCTAGGCGTCCGCTGGTGCCGGTGACAACTACCCGGCCAGATGTAGCAACGTGCGGGTAACTCATGCTCGCTCCTCGGGGATAAAGATGCGCATTGTGGATGGGCCGCGTTCGGCCCAGGAGTGGTAGGGGATCAAGGAAACCAAACGCTGGGCCTGAGTTTGACCCGGACGGTAGCCACCATAGGGCCATCCGTCGTCGTCTTGATCTACTACGGTAACGGGAACCTGCACGGTGTGGCCGTCATCGACCGGGGGGGCGTCGGTGCGCACGCGGGCTGTCGCAACATCGGCGCCCAGGTCGACCGATTCCAGGGCCATGACGACGGGGCCGCGCTCGACGGCCACCTGCCCGCGTACCGCGTCGATGCGCGGGTCGGCGTAGGTCCAGCGGGCGGCGACCGGAAGATCGAGCACCACGCTCGCGCCGGGGGCGACGGGGCCGGGGGTCGACACATAGCCGGGGGCAACCTGACGGGTCTGACCGTCGGCGGTGGTCAGGGTGGCTCCGCTCCCCGCACTTGTTGCTACAGCCCAGGACGGGATGCGGAGCGTGAGCGTCCAGGGGCCGGGCGCGGCCTCGGCCACGGTGACCTCGATACGTCCGGCGTCCGGGTAAGAGGTGGTCATGCGCACGGTCACGTCCCCGGAAGCCAGGGAGGCGCGGATGGTGGCGGGCGCGTACTGGTGCACTTGCACTCCCTCACCGTCATGGGTGGCGATGTAGGCCCCCAGGGTGGCAAAGGTGCGGGTCAGGTTGGTGGGGCAGCAGGACACGGCGAAGAAGGGGGGGCGCTCGGCTGCGGCGGCCCGGAAACTGGGTTCATCCGGGTCAGGCATGAGCCCTTCCACGCGCTGCTGGAGCACGTTGGTGTAGTAGAAGCCTTTGCCGTCGGCGGCAGGCGAGGTCGCCACAATGTTGAAGAGGGTGCGCTCGATGGCGTCCGCGTGTCGGGCATCGCCGGTTTGCATTAGCAGGCGGTGGTTGAGCATGACTGAGGCGATGCCCGCGCAGGTTTCCGAATAGGATCGGTCCGGGGGCAGTTCGTAATCCTCACCGAAGGATTCGCCCTCGTGGTGGGCGCCCATGCCACCGGTCAGGTAGGTGCGGCGGGCCAGGGTGGTCAGGGTCTGCCCCACCACTGCTTCGTGCAAAGCGCTGTCGCCGGTTTCCACGGCCAGGTCGGCCGCCCCGGCAGCCAGGTAGAGGGCGCGCACGGCGTGGCCGTCAAAGACGGTGGCCTGGCGCACGGGCACGTTGTCTTGGAAATACTGCTGACCAAAGTCGATGACCCCCAGGTGACCGTGGCCGCGACGGTCAATAAACAATGTGGCCTGGTCCAGGTATTTCTGCTGGCCGGTGACGCGGAAGAGTTCTACCAGGGCCGTCTCGATTTCGGGGTGGCCAGGAATGTCCTGGCGTCCGTCGGCGCCAAACTCCCGGCAGACGTGGTCGGCGGCACGGATCACCATCTGGACAAAGGCGTCATCCAGCCCGGCGGTGCGGGCGCGAGCCACCCCGGCCTGGATCAGGTGGCCGAAGCAGTACAACTCGTGGCCCCACTCGAAGTCGCTGTAGCGGGGGCGCTGACCCTCGCGGCCAAATTGAGTGTTGAGGTAGCCGTCGGCCTCCTGGGCGGCCTCCACGCGGGCGGCAATCTCAGCAAACCGGGCCTCCAAGGCGGCGTCACCGGTGCGGCCAATCTCCCAGGCCATGCCCTCCAGCAACTTGTAAATCTCGGAGTCGGAGAACTCGCGGCCCGCACGGTCACCGGCAACGGTCCCGTCTACGGCACGGTCAAAGTTGGAGGTCCATCGCAGTTTTTCCAGCCAGTGGTCGACATGCGGGATCATGGCCGTGGCGTTGACGGCCTGACGGTCGCCCCAAAAGCCGCCGTCAATGGTCACGTCGGCTAACCCGAGCGGAGCCCACAGCGCCCGGCTAGGAGCCACCGGCAAACCTGCGGCGGTGCCTGCCTCTGCGTGAAGGCCAGGGCCTGCATTGTGATTCATGGTCATCATGGTTCTTTCGTGGTGGAGGGAATGTTGCTTGCCGCAGCGGGAAGGCAACGATGGAAAACTTGCGGGTTTACTTTACAGCGCCCACGGTCAAGCCGTCACGCAGCAGCCGGTAGGTGCAGATGAAGACGGCAAGAATGGGCAGCGATGTCAGCACGGCCAGGGCCATGAGGCCGGGCCAGTCGATGCCGAAGGCTGAAACCTGCATCGCCAGCAGCACCGACAGGGGCCGCAGGTTGGGTGTCAGTAAGAAGCGAACGGAGTAAAGGAACTCACCCCAGGCCAGCAGGAAGGTGATGGACGAGACGGTGAGGATGCCGTTGCGGGCGATAGGTAGGGCGATGGACCAGAACTGGCGGAACATTCCGGCCCCGTCAATGGCTCCGGCTTCTTCCAGCGAAGGCGGTACGGATCGAAAGAAGGGGCGCAGTAGCAGGGTCGCAAAGGGGGTAAGTAATGCGCCGTTGGCGAGGACAACCCCGAAAACTTGGTCGAGCAGACCCCACTGGCCGAGGATTTGGAAGAGGGGGATGATCTGCGCTGTCTGCGGCAAGGTTTGGAGCACTACCAGCAGGCCCAGGCCGATTGTCGCCACGTGTCCGCGCACCCGTGCCAGGCCGTAGGCGGCGGGGATAGCCACCAGCAGCACCAGCACTGTGGTGCCGAGAGCG
>JAITCK010000105.1 GCA_031283115.1 Cellulomonadaceae bacterium
TCCTGAGCGGGCCTTTCACGCCGCCCCCACCGGGAGTAGGGGAGGGGTGTTGTGGTGATGAGGGCTCCGGCGAGCAGGGGACGTTCCCCGACGATGGCACTGGTGTCGAGTCCAACCCCGTCAGCCCATAAGGGGGCGGTCAGCAGTTCGGGGCGTTGTAGCAGGTGGGCTAGGGGTGCGCGCAGGCTGTCCCAGCGGGCGCCGCAGGGGATCAGCACGTCGCTGCCGGGATGGATGGTGACTTGTAGGCCGGTCATGGGCGCCAGTGTGCCCCCGGAGTTCAACTTGCGTTGACCTTCCGGGGGCAACCTGTGGATAAGTGCCCGTTCGCGCTACCTGTGGGTAGATGAACGTCGAACACCCGCCTGCACTATTCGGCAGCCAGGGCCTCCACGGGGGAGGTGCGGGCAGCCATGCGGCCGGGGAGCACGGAGGCCAGGAAGCCTGCCGCCAGGGCCACCACCAGGGCCGCGATGATGTGGGTCCAGGGCACAGCCAGGATGACGGTGGACATGGAACTGAGGATGGCAAGGGAGCCTGCCCAGCCGTAACCCAAACCAACCACCACACCCACCACGGCACCCACACCGGCGATGAGCAGGCCTTCGATAGCCAGCATCCCGCGCAGTCGGCCCCGGCTCAGGCCGATGGCTCGCAGGGTGGCCGACTCGCGTTGACGTTCCAGCACGGACAGGGACAGGGTGTTGGCCACGCCGATGAGGGCGATGATGACGGCAGCCGCCAGCAGGCCGATGACGATGGACAGCAAGGTGTCGATGACGGTGGAGAACTGCAAACGCTCCACGGCAGCCCCTTCGACCATGACGGACGCGCCCGTGTCAGAGATGACATCTTGCAGGGCAGGCACAACGGTGGGTGCGTCGGCCCCGTCAGCAAGCGACACCCAGATGGTGTCGAGGGGAGCGGTGGCATCCAGTGTTTGCATGTCGCTGGGGACAACAAAGAAGCTCTTGCCCTCCATGTCCGTCAGGTGAGCAGTCACAGTGATGCTGCCGTCCTGGCCGGTCAAGGTGAGGGTGTCACCGTTTTCCACGTCGTCGTGACCCAACATGGAGACGATGCCACGGGGGACGATGACGGTGCCCGCGTGCAGGCCGTCGATGAGGCTGGTGTCGTTGAGGACTGCCCTACCGGCGGCAGGGTCGAGAGCAAACACGCCGAAGGGTGTTTCACCCGCCAGGCTGGGGTCAACGCCAGGGCCACTGAGGGTGACATGGGTACTGGTGAGGTCGGCAGTGGGGCCGGTGCCGTCGGTTGCCGTAATGGCAGACCGGACGGTGGCGGGGATGCCCTGGGTGCGACCATCGTCGGTGATTCCCGTGGTCTGCACCAGCACGTCAATGGGGTACTGGCTGTCCAACACGGTGTCGAGGGTGGCGCGGGCGCTCGCGGCTCCCGTGGACATCATGGCAACGAGCGTCACACCGATGACCAGGGCCGTCGAGGTGGCGGCGGTGCGGCGGGGGTTGCGCAGGGTGTTGGCGGCAGCCAGTTTCGCCGTCGGGCCAGACAGGCCCACCAGGCGTCCGGCCAGGCCGACGATGGCAGGCAGCCAGAAGACGGACGACAGGATGAGGCCGATAAAGGACAGGACGCCACCGGCTGTCGCCGCGAGAACGGCCACTTCAGCAGGGGTGTCAACGCCTGCGAACTGGTCGGAGGCTACGGCGATACCGAAGCCCAGCAGGGCCAGACCGCCCACCAGCAGTAGCAGGGAGAAGACCAGGCGGACCTTGCCTGCCCGCTGGCTGACCGTCGGGGCGTCCATGGGACGCAGGGCGGCCAGAGGAGCCACCTGAGTGGCAGCCCGGGCCGGAGCCAGAGCAGCCACCATGGTGACCACCGTTCCAAGAACCAGGGGAACCAGCACCACGGCGCGGGTCACCTCAATGTGGCCGGGCAGGGGGACACCCAAGTTCATGCCGCCCGCAAGAGTCAAGGCCAGTTGGGTGAGGGCGGCGCCCAGGGCGACACCCACGGCGGAAGCGACCACGCCCAAGGTGAGGGCTTCCAGCAGCACAGACCGGCGCAACTGACCGGCCCCCGCACCCACACAGCGGAGCAGGGCCAGCATCCGGGTGCGCTGGGCCACCAGCACCTGGAAGGTGTTGGCGATCACCAGGGCGGCCACCAGCAGGGCGATAGCGGCAAAGACAAGACCGAACACCAGGAAGGCAACGTTCTGCCCGCCGGTCATGTTGGCAGCCACCTGCTCGGCGTGCTCGGCCGGAGTGGTGATGGTGATGGTGTCGGCATCGGTTCCGCTGGCCTGGGCGATGGCGTCAACCAGGGCAGCGCGGGTGTCGGCGCTCGCGGCAGTACCGGGAGCCAGGGCGATGAGGAGGTCTTCGTAGGTCATCGCTGTGGAGTCACCGCCCCCACCGCTGAGGAACCAACGTTCCATGTCGCCTGCCGTGGCCACGCCCATGCCGCCCCATTGGACGTAGGCGCCTAGGGGGTCGTCGATGGTGCCGGTGACGGTCACGGTGACGGGCTGAGTGGTCCAGTCGCCGGAGGGGTCGGGGGTTCCGTCGGCGGTCAGAACGGGCGTCATTTCTTCTAGGGTGATGGTGCCGCCCGGTTCTACCCGCAGGCGTTCTGCTGTCGAGGCGGGCAGGGCGATCTGGTGGGGCTGGCTGGGCCAGGCGCCGTCGGCCAGGCGCAGGGGGGTGAGTCGTTGGTCGGTGACGACGGGGCTGAAGGCTTGGAAGACGGTGCGGCCCGCGTTGTCGAGCCGTTGGAAGGTGGTGGCCTGCCCGGTGACAGCCTCAACGCCGGGCACAGCCTGGACGGCGGCCTTGTCGGCATCGGTCAGTTGTGGGCCAGTCGTTGAGGCGACAAAGGAGGCGTCGGCAAAGCGGGCGGCCAGGGAGGTGGTGGTTGTTGCTGACATGACGTTGCTGGCCAGCAGGGTGATGGCGACAAAGGCCGTCGAAATGACGATGGCGATGCCTGCGGCGATGAGGCGGGCCGAACCACGGCGCATCTGGGTGAGGGTGAGGCGGAACATCAGTGGGATTCCTTTTCGATGCGGCGCAGAGCGACAGTGAGCGCGGTGGCTGCTGTCTGCTGGCGAACGCGACGGCGGCGTGTGTGCGTGGCGACAAGGGAGGACATCAGGCCACCTCGAGGGTGCGCAGGGAGTCCAGGGCCGCGAGCACGGCTTCGGGGGTGGGCTCGGTGATTTCCCCGGCAATGTGGCCGTCAGCCAGGAGGACCACGCGGTCGGCGTAGGCGGCGGCGGACGGGTCGTGGGTGACCATGATGATGGTGCGGCCCAGTTCGCGCACGGACCGACGCAGGAAGGACAGGACTTCGGCGCCCGCTCGGGAGTCCAGGTTGCCGGTGGGTTCGTCGGCGAAAATAACGTCAGGCTTGGCGATGAGGGCGCGGGCGATAGCGACCCGCTGCTGCTGGCCACCCGACATTTCGGAGGGGCGGTGGTTCAGGCGCTGGCTGATGCCGAGTGTGTTCGTCAGGGTGGCAAACCAGTCGCGGTCCACTGTGCCGCCTGCCAGTTCTACGGGCAGGGTGATGTTTTGCTCGGCGGTGAGCATGGGCAGGAGGTTGAACTGCTGTAAGACGAAGCCGATGCGGTCACGGCGCAGGTTGGTGAGGTTTTTGTCCGACAGGCCGGTGACTTCCGTGTCACCGATGAAAGCCTGGCCAGCACTGGCCGAATCCAGGCCAGCCAGCAGGTGCATCAACGTGGACTTGCCCGAGCCTGACGGCCCCATAATGGCCGTGAACTGGCCCTGCGTGAAGTCAACGTCAACCCCGGCCAGGGCGCGGACCTCGGCGGCACCCTTCCCGTAGGTTTTGGCAAGCGAGCGGGCGTGAACCGCAGTGCGGCTATCAGTAGTGTTGGTCATGGCCGCAACGCTACGGGGCCACCCGGCCTCACAGCATCGCCCCCAGGGGTGATTTTGTGCCAGCCCCTGTCATACCCAGGGATGACAGGGCAGTACCCCCGCAGGTGGGGCTAGGTGGTGGCTGCTTTGGGGTGGTTTCCGTGGCCGCGCTTTGCGGCGCTGCTCAACCACCGGGTATTTTCAACCACCGGGTATTTAGTGGCCGGGCTGGATGAGGCCTGCCTCGTAGGCGAGAACCACGGCTTGGACGCGGTCGCGGACATCAAGTTTGGCGAGAATACGGCCCACATGGGTTTTCACGGTGGGTTCGGCGACGTAGAGGTCGGCGGCGATTTCGGTGTTGCTGCGGCCACGGGCCATGAGCACCAGCACTTCGCGTTCGCGGTCAGTGAGGGTGGCAAGCAACTCACGCTCGGGGCTGTCGTCGTCGCCGTCCGTTTCAGGCAGGGCGGTGACCAGGTGTTCGAGCAGACGTTTGGTGGACGACGGGGCGATGACGGCATCCCCGGAATGGACGGTGCGGATGGCAGCCAGCAGCTCTTCGGGCTGGGTGTCTTTGAGCAGAAAGCCGGATGCCCCCGCTTTGATGGCGTCGAGCACGTATTCGTCAAGGTCAAAGGTGGTCAGAACGATGACTTTGGGCGGGTTGGGGTTGGCGGTGAGTTGCCCGGTGGCGGTGATGCCGTCCACGTGGGGCATTCGCACGTCCATGAGCACCACATCGGCGACGGACTGGCCGTCAGAGCCGGGCCCCAACACCCGTAAGGCGTGGGCGCCGTCGTTGGCTTCGGCTACTACCGTCATGTCGGGTTGGGAGTCGATGATCATGCGGAAGCCGCCGCGCACCAACTGTTGGTCGTCCACGAGGGCGACACGGATGGGGGCGTTGGTCATGGGGTCACTCTTTCACGGTTGTTGACGTGCTGCTGGTGGGCAGGGAGGCGCGTACCCGCCAGCCGCCGCCGGGGCGTGGGCCAGAGTTGACGGTGCCGCCGAACATTTCGACCCGCTCCCGCATCCCCATCAAACCGAAGCCAGCGGACGTGCCCGCCTTGTCGCTTGGCCTGGTGTCGTTGCTGCTGTGTGCTGCGTCGGTGCTGGCGGCCCCGCGGCCATCGTCGGACACCTCTACCTCAATGGCGGATGTCCCCCAGGTCATAGCGACGGTGACCGACACCCCAGGCCCGGCGTGTTTGCGCACGTTGCTGAGGGCTTCTTGAACCACCCGGTAGAGGGTCAGGTTCATGCCAGGGGCTAGCGGACGGGGGGTGCCCATTGTTGTCAGGGCCACGGACATGCCAGCTTCGCGGGCTTGAGCGACAAGCCCGGTGATGTCTTCGCCACCCACCTGGGCGGGGGTCAGGGGTGCGTTGTTGTTGTCGTCAGACCGCAGCACGCCCAGTAGGCGGCGCATGTCGGCTAGGGCGGCCCGTGACGTGTCGGCGATGACGGTCAGGGCGCGCCCGGCAGCCTCTCCGTCGTGGGCGGCGGCGTAACGGCCACCGTCGGCTTGGGCGATGACGACAGTCAAAGAATGGGCGACAATGTCATGCATTTCGCGGGCGATGCGGGCCCGTTCGGCGGCGGTGGCCAGTTGGGCCTGCTGGTCGCGTTCGATTTCCAGCCGCCGCGCCCTGTCACGGAGAGCGTCGATGGTTTCCCTGCGCGACCTGCGCGTAAGCCCCAGCGCCCAGGCGGCAAGGCTGAGGGCCAGGGCCATCACCGTGGTACCCGCGCCCGTGGTGAACTCCTGCGACCCAGCGCCAACAACAATGCCGAGGAGCGCGGCCCCGACGCCAGCAGCAGACATGGCCGCGCGGGAAGCCCAACGCGGCCCATACACCGTCACCGAATAGAGGGACAGCAAAACGGCCAGGTCGGCTGGCAGTAGCACAGGATATCCGGCGATAAGGTGAACCAGCGCGGCTACTGCGATGACAGCCGTCGACGCGACAGGCCGGGTGCGCCGCCAAGCCAAAGGCAGCACCACAGCCAGCGACCAGGCGGTAGCCCCCCACTGTGAGGCGCGGCTACTCGCCGTTCCCGTCACCGCACCGGCAAGGACGATCACCACCAGCGCACACCAGAGGGCAAAGGCGGCATCGAGGGCAAAGCGATGCCGTGTGCTCCACGCCCGAAACTCACGCCACGTCATGCCGGTAACTCTAAACGGAGCCACAGACACTCACGGGCAGGCAGGGGCAGCGGGTGCACCACACGACCGGCATATTCGGTCAAAGGAGGGTAAAAGTTCCTGACAGTGAATACGATAGCGCTATGACCCGAGTTGTTTTGGCTGAAGACGATCCGGCCATTGCTGAGCCGCTGGCCCGCGCCTTGACCCGTGAGGGATACCAGACCATCGTCTCCGGTACCGGGCAGGGCGCCATCGACGCGGCCCCCACTGCCGACTTGCTGGTACTCGACCTTGGCCTGCCGGACATGGACGGCCTGGACGTGTCGCGGCGCCTGCGGGCAGACGGACAAACCGTGCCCATCCTCATCCTCACCGCCCGCGCCGATGAGGTAGACCTGGTTGTTGGCCTGGATGCTGGCGCTGACGACTACGTGACCAAGCCCTTCCGCCTGGCCGAACTTTTGGCCCGCGTGCGCGCCATACTGCGCCGCACCCACGTCGAATCCCCGGCAGCCCCCGAATCGCTGCGGGCGCAAGACGTGCAAATCGACGTGTCCGCCCACCGGGCCTTCCAAGGCGACCGGGAACTTCACCTGGCCACCAAAGAGTTTGACCTGCTCAAAGTGCTGGTCAGCAACGTGGGCAATGTGGTTGACCGGGAAACTCTCATGCGGGACGTGTGGGATTCCGGCATGGCCGGTTCCACCAAAACCCTGGACATGCACATTTCCTGGGTGCGCCGCAAACTCGGCGATGACGCAAACCAGCCCCGTTACATCACTACGGTGCGCGGCCTAGGCTTCCGTTTCGAACCTGCACCCCCGGCGCCCGACACGTCGATGTAACGTGCGCCGTCGCATCCTCATGGCGACCCTGTCTGCCGTGGTCGTCGCCGTCATTCTGCTGGGTGTCCCCCTGTCTGTTGTTGGGGTTCGCTACGTCATGGATTCCGACCAACAGCGGCTGTCAGACCGGCTCGACCGGTTTATGGCGGCCTTCACCTCGGCAGAAGGTCGCGGCGAACCCGTGTCCGACGTGGCCATCATCAGCGTCGTCCAAGGCCGGGCTGGTGACACGGCCGGATATTTGACCGTCAACATGCCCGACGGGTCACATATTGGCGGCGGTACCCCCATTACCGGCCCAACTATGACAGTGGGCGGCACCACGGAATCTGGTACGTCGGTGACGTTGACCGTGTCTTCGGTGGCCACCTGGGTGCGTGGCGCCCAGCTAGTCACCCTGGTCACAGCGGTAGCCGTCGTTGCTGTGGGGGCGGGCGTGACCATCGCTGTATGGCAGGCCAACCGCCTGTCGGCGCCGCTCATGTATTTGGCGGCTTCCGCCGAACAGTTAGGGTCTGGGCAGGTGCGGCCCCGGCTGGAACCGTCTGGTGTGGAAGAAATCGACCTGGTTGCCGACGAGTTAGCCCGCACGTCAGACCGGCTGGCCGGGCGCCTGGCAGCGGAACGACAGTTCGCCTCTGATGCCTCACACCAGTTGCGTACCCCTCTGACGGCCCTGTCCATGCGGTTGGAAGAAATCCAGTTCATGTCTGACAACCCGGACGTGCAAGAAGAAGCCCGAATCTCGCTGGAACAGGTAGAACGCCTGGTGGGCGTGGTCGCAGACCTGCGTGCCACGTCACGCCGCCTTGATGCCGGAACCACCGAGCCTGTGACCATGACCGACATTGCCGCCCAGCAGGCCGAAGAGTGGGCTACCGCCTACGCCGAGGCCGGGCGTGAACTCGTCTTCGATATTCCCGAGAGTCTGCGCGTGTTAGCGACCCCCGGCGCTCTGGCCCAGGTGGTGGCCACCTTGATAGAAAACTCTCTCAAACATGGCGGCGGAACCACCACACTGACCGGAAGTGAATCCGGTGGCTCGGTCACCTTGGAACTGCGCGACCAAGGCGACGGCGTACCCGACGAGTTAGCAACCCGAATCTTCGAAAGGGGAGTAACCAGCGGAAACGGCGGCACCGGCCTGGGTTTGGCTCTGGCCCGCGACCTGGTTGCTACCGACGGTGGCCGCATCGTACTCAAACAGCAGGTGCCCGCCGTGTTTGCCATCCACCTAGCCGGAGTGCCCAAAGGTTTCGACCCTGGCGTGGTGCTGCCGCCCGGATCCGTTGTCAGCCCCCGCCGCCGCAGGCGCGCCCGCAAACAAGCCGCCAGCGAGGTAGCCCGCAAGATTGCGACGGCTGCCCTACCGACAGTGGCTGCGCCGGAAGATGCCACATCGCCAGGATCAGCGCCGACAGGAGCCGTCCCCACGGATGCTCCGTCGACGGGGGCTGTTGCGACAGGTGGTGTTGCGACGGGTGTTGTTCCGACGGCCCCTCCCTCCGCCTTCACCCACTGGGATGGCGGCCCCGCATGACCGTCGAAGACGCCAAGGCCGCCGAAGACGCCAAGGTTGCCGATGACGCCAAGGTTGCCAAGGTCGCCGGGGTGACTATCGGCGGCCTGCGCGGCCTGCTGTCCATGCTGGATGTGCGCGACCCTGCCCAGCGGGTTCGCTTGCAGGCTTTTACCCGTGAGATTCTCCGGTTCGGGGCTGTGGGCGGGGTGGCCTTTGTCGTGAACTTTGGGGTGTTCAACCTGAGCCGCCTGTTGGGCATGAGTCCCATTCCGGCCAACATTATCGCCACCGTTATTGCCACCTGCGTGGCCTGGGCTGGCAACAGGTGGTGGACTTTTGGCGACCACAAGTCCCCTGCACGCGGGCGTGAATTGGCGGCCTTTTTCATCATCAACCTTATTGGCCTGGTCATTGAGACCGTTCCGCTGGGTGTGACGCATTATCTGCTGGGTTTGACGGCCTTGAGTATCGACAATGCGGCCAAGTTTGGCGGAACCGTCATCGGAACGGTTTTCCGCTATATCGCCTACAAAAAGTGGGTTTTCGCGGGCAGATGACGGGAGACGTTGGGCCGGTACGGGTAGGTGCGGGTGGGCGCCGGGTAAAATAGGCGCCTGTGACTTCTGCTTCGCGTTCCACGTTCCCTGGGCCTGTCGTGGCTGTTGTTGGCGGCGGGCAGTTGGCCCGCATGATGGCCCCGGCAGCAGGCGAGTTGGGGGTGCGGTTGCGGGCCCTAGTCGAGGCAGCCGACGGGGCAACAGCGCAGGTTGTTGTCGATTCGCATGTGGGTGTGGCCAGTGATGATGAGGCCATCCGGGCGCTGATCACCCCTAGCGCGTTTGGCAGGGATGACGCCGACGCGGACGTGCTCACTTTTGAACACGAGCATGTGCCGGGTGACCTGCTGCGCGACATTATTGACCACGGGATCCCCGTCAACCCTGGCCCGGACGCCCTGGTGTATGCCCAAAACAAGATTGCTATGCGGCAGGCGATGGAACGGTTGGGCCTGCCCAACCCCCGCTGGGCTGCCCTGCCTGTCGATCCTGTCGAGGCGGGACGGGTGCTGGACGCTTTCATCGCTGAGGCTCCCGTCGGGCCAGACGGCAGCCGGGAGGTTGTTGTCAAAACGTCCCGCGGAGGTTACGACGGCAAGGGCGTGCGCGTCGTATCGTCGGCAGACCAGGTGGCCGACTGGATGGCTGCCGCCGCAGCCCCGCCCGCCCATGCGGCCGGGTCGCTGGCCCCCACCAGCGGCGTGCAACTGCTGGTCGAAGACAAGGTGCCCTTCACCCGTGAACTGGCCGTGCAGGTGGCGCGGCGACCATCGGGCGACATGCGGGTGTGGCCTGTTGTTGAGTCGATCCAGCGTGGGGGAGTGTGCTCCGAAGTGATCGCCCCCGCCCCCGGCCTCACCGAGGCGGAAGGCGTGGAGATTGGGCGGATAGCCACCCGTGTTGCCGAAGGCTTGGACGTGACCGGTGTGCTGGCTGTCGAACTGTTCGAAGCGCCCGGCCCTGGCGGTGAGCCTGTCGTCTACGTCAACGAGTTGGCGATGCGGCCCCACAACTCCGGCCACTGGACCATCGACGGGGCGGTGACCAGCCAGTTTGAACAGCATTTGCGGGCCGTGCTGGATTGGCCGTTAGGCGCCACAGATGCCAAAGCCCCTTGGACGGTGATGGCTAACGTGCTGGGCTCCACCCTGACCGACCTGACCGACGCCCTACCCCAACTGATGGAACGCTTCCCCGAAGCGAAAGTTAACCTTTACGGCAAAGGCATCCGGGCTGGGCGTAAGTTAGGCCACGTCAACGTCAGCGGCGACAACTTAGAAACGGTGCGCCAACGCGCCATGGATGCCGCCGCCCTGCTACGTGGCGAAAAGATTGGAGACACACCATGAGCACGCAACCCCTAGTCGGCATCGTCATGGGGTCGGATTCGGATTGGCCCACCATGATGGGGG
>JAITCK010000111.1 GCA_031283115.1 Cellulomonadaceae bacterium
GCGATCTCAGCCCGTGCCAGCGCATATCATCACCGGGGAAGGACTCACCTTGTTCGTCGGGAAACCGCAGGCCACCGGGAAAACTCCAGACACCGAGAAAACACCGTTCGTCGGGAAAACACCATCCACCGGGAACCCGCTTGGCAGGCAGGGGTAACCGCGCAGCCAATCGCCCGCCAACCAGGGGTAACCGCGCGGCCACGTCCAATCGCCCGGCCACAGCCAGTAACAACGGGCCTACTCTTCACCGGATTCTTGGGCCAGGAACTTTTCGAACTCGGCAGCCAACTCGTCCGCTGTGGGAATGGGGCCATCTGCTTCAAGGATGCGGCCTGGTGCTCCCACCCGTTCGGTGAATCGGTCGAACTGCTCCTCTAAAGCGTGCACGATGGCGCTCACCTCGGGCGACCCGGCAACCTCCGACTCGATAGCCGCAGTGATGTCCATGCCGTCACGTTCCAGCACATCAAGTTTGAGATCCAGACCGGTAGCGCGTTCCACATGCTCCAAGGCAACCTTGGCTGCCGGGGGGTACTGCATTTGTGACAGGTAGTGGGGCACGTGAATGGTGAAGCCCATCGCATCATGCCCCGACTCCCCCAGCCGGTATTCCAGCAGGGCAGGCAGGGAAGAAGGCACCTTGATTTTGCCGAAGAAAGACGTGTAGTCCTCTGTCAACCCGGCCCGCGTTCCGTGGGCGGTCAGCGTGAGCGGGCGCGTGTGAGGAACCCCCATGGGTATCCCGTGGAAGCCGACAGTCAACGACACCCCGAACCGTTCAATGATCCGTCGAACCGCAGCGATCACCCGCTCCCATTGGACATCAGGTTCGCTGCCGTAAAGCAGCAGAAAGCCGGTGCCCTCATTGTCGCGCACATAGTCAACAGCGAGGAAGGGCTCCTCATAGTCGGTCCACCTGTCAGAATCGAAGGTCATCAGCGCCCGCTTTGACCGGTAGTCGAGCAGTTGATCCATGTCGAAGGTGGCGATGCGGGTCGATTCGAAAGAGCTTTCCACATGGGCGGCAGCCACCTGGGCCACCGAACCGGCGTCAATGAAGCCCCGCAGCCCGTGGAGCAGCACCGGGCCGGTGCCCTCGTGCGGGTCAGGCCAGTAGGGCAGGCCAAGTTCCCACACGGCGTCGTCGTCAATGGTGACGATCGTCTCCGGGTCTCTCACATGCGTCTCCTCTTGATTGCCAAACCATAAAAATCGGTACCAACCGTTCGAGCCTACCGCCCATTGACGGCCAAGTGTGCACGAGTAGCCCTCAATGCGGAATAATGGTTGGCCGCTTGAGGCAACGCTCCGCGAGGCGCCGCCGCAAGCACCCTAACTAATGTCAGATGAGGAGACGGGCGTGGCGGGCAGAACGCAAGAAGTGGCTCACGAGCAAGCCGTCGTCAAAATGCTGTATGCCCGGCTGGACGAGTTGCGCGGAATTGCGCGGGCCCGCCTGGCCTCCGTGCGCCGGGAAGGTCCGTCCGGTTCGCCGCAGAACCGCAGTGAACGTGACGCCTTTGCCACCCTCTATGAAGACCGCGCCGCCCAACTGGATGCTGTTGAAGACCGTCTGGCTTTTGGCCGTCTCGACCTGTCTGCTGAGGCTGCCGCCAAGGACGACTCCCCTGTCCGCTATGTCGGGCGTATCGGATTGACGGACGACAACCACAAGTCCATCCTCACCGACTGGCGCGCCCCCGCTGCCGAACCCTTCTATCGGGCGACCGCGCTGGCCCCCGCCGGGGTGGTGCGCCGTCGCCACCTGGTGACGTCAGGCCGCACAGTCACCGGCATCGAAGATGAACTGCTGGACATGGCCCACGCTGCCGAACACGCCTCAACCCTGTCAGGTGAGGGAGCCCTCCTGGCAGCCTTGGCCCAACGCCGCACCGGCCACATGACAGACATCGTGTCGACCATTCAGGGCGAACAAGACCGTATTATCCGGTCTGACCTGGGCGGTGCCCTGGTGGTGCAGGGTGGGCCGGGAACCGGTAAAACGGCGGTGGCCCTGCACCGTGCCGCCTTCCTCCTGTACGCCCACCGCCGCCTGCTGGAACGTTCGGGCGTGCTGCTGGTGGGCCCCAGCCGCGCCTTTTTGCGGTACATCGACCAGGTTCTCCCTTCGCTGGGTGAGACGGGTGTCGTGTCCACCACCATCAGTGAACTGCTGCCCGGTATTCACGCCTCCACGCAAGACAGCGGCCCGGTCGCGGAAATCAAAGGCCGCCTGATCTGGACGGACATCATCAAGCAGGCGGTGCGGGCTCGTGAACGTGTCCCTGAGCATGACCAGCATTTCCGCCTGGACGGTTATGACCTGGTGATTCGCCGCAGCGACATTCGTGACGCCATGTCGCGGGCCCGCCGAACCCGCAAACCCCATAATGAAGCCCGCATCACTTTTGTGCGCGACGTGCTGGGCCGCCTGGCCGCCCAATACGCGGAAAAAGCGCGCCGCAGCCTGGACAGCGAAGACCGCGCCATCGTGTTGGAGGATTTGCGATCCCATCGTGACGTGCGCATTGCCCTCAACATTGCCTGGTTCCCGTTGTCGGCTAAACGCCTGGTAGATGACCTTTTTGCTAAGCCGCACCGGCTAGAGCAGGCCGCCAGCGACCTCACGGCAGCTGAACGGGCCTTGTTGTACCGGGAAAAGTTTGCCCCCTGGACGGAATCGGACATTCCCCTGCTTGATGAGGCTTCAACCCTGCTGGGTGAGGATGATTCGGTGGCTCGGGCTGAGGCCAAAGCCAGGGATGCTGAACGGGCTGAAGCGTTGGAGCATGCCCGGCAGGTGATTTCGTCGGGTGGAGCATCGGGCGGCATGTTTACCGTGGATGCGGAAATGCTGGCTGATCGTTTCGTGTCATCGGGCGCTCGGATGACAACGGCCGAGCGGGCGGCGGCTGACCGTCAATGGACTTACGGGCACGTTGTGGTTGATGAGGCGCAGGAACTTTCACCCATGGCTTGGCGAATGCTGACCCGCCGGGTCCCCACCAAGTCCATGACCATCGTCGGCGATGTTGCGCAAACCTCGTCAATGGCAGGCGCCCGCAACTGGGCCGACGCCCTCAACCCTGTGCTGCGCGGGCAGTGGCGGATCAGCGAACTCACCGTGTCCTACCGCACCCCGGCATCGGTAGCGGATGCAGCCCAGCGGGTGGCCGCTGCAGCCGGGCTGCCCACGTCACCGCTGACGGCGGCCCGTGAAATAGACGGCGCCATCGTCGATGTTCCCGTAACAGCGGCAGCCGGTTCCAGCCTGGGGGCTGCACCGGTCATCCCCCGCACCGTTGCCGATCATGTGGGTGCTCTCGCCGCAGAGTTTGTGGGCAAGGACGGGGCCGGTCGGGTGGCCGTCATCGCCGCGCCCGCCATCGTGCCTGAACTGCGTGCCGCCGTGGCCGCCACCCTGCCCGATGCCGTGGGCGCCCGGGAAGCTCAACGGTTGAGCACGCAACGGCCAGAAGACGCCCAGGTCACCGTCGTTACCCCCAGGGAAACGAAAGGACTCGAATACGATGCGGTGGTGCTGGTGGAGCCTGCCGACATTGTGGCAGCCAGCCCCGACCGCCTGGGCGGATGGTCCGACGTGTACGTGTCCATGACCCGGCCTACGCAGCGGCTTGTTGTCGTTCACGCTCAAGGCCTGCCCGCCGGTTTCACCGCCCCCGCCTGACGGGGCCAACCTCACAGTTTCTGGCAAGGCCACAGGCAGTCTGGCGTGTATCGTGGCGCCCGTGCTGAAAGCCTTACTCCTTGAGAACATTCACCCTGTCGCCGTTGACGTGCTCACTGCCGCCGGTTTTGACGTAGAGACGCGGGCCGGGGCGCTCAGCGAAGCCGAACTCATTGAGGCTCTCGATGGCGTACATCTGCTGGGGATTCGCAGCAAAACGCAGGTGTCTGCGGCAGTGATCGCGGCCCGGCCTGACCTACTGGCCGTGGGCGCCTTCTGTATTGGCACCAACCAAATCGACTTGGCTACCGCTGCTGGGCGCGGCGTGGCCGTATTCAACGCCCCCTATTCCAACACCCGGTCTGTGGTGGAGTTGGCTTTAGCGGAAATCATTGCCCTCACCCGCAACCTCACCGCCCTCAACACTGACTTGCACGCGGGTGTGTGGAACAAGTCAGCCGACGGCGCCCACGAGGTGCGGGGCCGCACGCTCGGCATCATCGGCTACGGCAACATTGGCGCCCAACTCAGTGTGCTGGCCGAAAACTTGGGCATGAAAGTGCTCTTCTTTGATGTGGCCGAAAAGTTGGCTTTGGGTAACGCCCGCCGCGTAGACAACCTCAACGAACTGTTGGCCGCCGCTGACGCCGTGACCATTCACATTGACGGCAGCCCCAGCAACAGGGGCTTCTTTGGTGCGCAGCAGTTTGCGCAGATGAAACCGGGGGCCGTGTTCCTCAACCTGTCGCGCGGCCATGTGGTCGACCTGGACGCCCTGAAGGCTGCCCTGGAGTCGGGACGCCTGGCCGGGGCGGGCGTTGACGTGTTCCCTGAAGAACCCAAAAAGAAGGGCGACCTGTTCGAGTCTCCCCTGCGCGGCTTCCCCAACGTCATTCTGTCCCCCCACGTGGGCGGGTCTACGGAGGAGGCGCAGGAAGACATCGGTCGTTTTGTTTCCGGCAAACTGCGCGACTACATCACCACCGGCTCCACCAGGTTGTCCGTCAACCTGCCCAACCTGCAATTGGCGCCCACCGGCGTGGGCCGCATCATGCTGCTGCACCGCAACGTGCCTGGTGTTATGGCTGCCGTCAACCATGTGTTTGCTGATTTTGGCTGCAACATTGACGGGCAGATGTTGGCTACGGAAGGGGAGATCGGTTACGTGGTCACCGATATTTCCGATGTCGCCCAGCGGGGTGCGTCGTCCAAGCTCATCGCTATGGATTCGACTATTCGCCTGCGCATTCGGGATGCCTTTGACCGCTCCGAGTTTCCGCCTGGCCCCGCAGCCAGTTAGGAACTACAAGTCGTCGGGCACTTTGGCGATGGATCCGCGCCGTGCAGCGTGCGCGGCATGTTCGGCGCGCAGAGACTTGATGGCGGCTTCGAAATCGTCCAGGGAGTTGAAGGCCTGGTAGACGCTGGCGAAACGCAGGTAGGCTACCTCGTCAAGGTCGCGCAGCGGCCCGAGTATGGCCAGGCCGATTTCTCCGGCGTCAATGATGGCGTTGCCTTGGCCGCGCAGGGTCTCTTCAACTTTTTGCGCAAGCAGGGCCAGGTCGTCGTCGCTGACGGGGCGACCTTGGCAGGCTTTACGCACACCGGAGACGATTTTGTCGCGGCTGAACGGTTCGGTAGCGCCGGACCGTTTCACTACGGACAGTGAGGCTGTTTCGAGTGTGGTGAAGCGTCGGCCACATTCGGGGCACTGTCGACGACGGCGAATCGACAGGCCGTCATCCGACGTGCGCGAATCGACTACCCGCGAATCAGGGTGGCGGCAGAAGGGGCAATGCATGGCGCGAAGAGTACCGCGTGCCCCCCGTCACTTTTTCTCCTTGTCGCTGCACGCTTGTCATCAGGAGAAAATCGCGTCACGGATGCTTGTTGCTGATGGCTGTGGTTGGGGTGGGTTTTCTCCTACCCCCCCCCCGCGGCAGGGCCGGTGGTTTCGCGGACCACTAGGCGGGGGCTGACTACTACGCGGTGGATGGGGCGGGACGGGCTGCTAAGGCGTTTGACCAGCAGGTCTACGGCGTCGGCGCCGATGGCTTCGCGGGCTGGGGACACTGCGGTCAGGGCGGGAGTGAACAGGCCGGCAACTTCGTCGTCGTAAGCGATGACGGACAGGTCGTCGGGCACGGACAAGCCACGGTCTCGTGCAGCGTTGACAACGGCCAGCGCCTCATTGTCGGAGTGGATAACAATGCCGGTGGTTCCCGATTTCACGGCCGTGTCAACGATGTCCGCCACCCGTTCGGTGAACACTGGAGCGTCTAGTCTGGGCATGAGACGTTCGAAGTGTTCGTCGTTTGTCAAACCCAACTCGGCGCAGGCGGCCCGCCATCCGACAGCGATCTTGCGGGACGTAGGCGACTCCCTGTTGATCACGAGGGCCACCCGCCTGTGCCCCAATTCGGCCAGGTGGCGTACTGCGACTAGTGTTCCTTGGGCGTGATCGGACACCACCATTTCGAAAGGCTCCCCTTGCTGTGAGTGTGGTGATTCACGTTCCATGAGCACCACGGGTACCGGGGAGTTGGTGAGCCATTCGACTAGCCGGGCCGACGGGCTGGGAAGGGTTCGCGGTGCAAGGAGCAGGCCACACAGGCCATCGGTGTTGATCAGCGTTTCTAGCACGGGGCGTTCATCGGCGGCTTCATAGGACGACCCGTGCAAAACGACTCGCATCCCGTGACGTAACGCCTCCTGTTCGATACCGCGCACGACGGCGGGCCAGTAGTGGTCGAAGGAGGGCACCAGCACACCGATCACTGCCTGGGGCGGGGAAACCTGAGCGGCAGGCACCGCCTCCGTCCCCCTCGCGGATGCCGTCGTCGGCACTGTTGGCGTTGACGGCCGGGAAGGAACTCCATCGCCGCCCCGCCCCGCCGCCGCTACAGGGATGTTTACGGCCACGGCTCCGCCGTAGACGCGCTGGGCTAACCCTTGGCGTTCTAGGCGTTCGATGTCGCGGCGCACTGTCATGGGGGTGACGGCGAGTTCGTCGCTGACTGTGGTGATGCGAATGGCTCCGTCGCGTTGGAGGAGGCTGAGCAGGTGGCTGCGGCGTTCGTCACCGAGGAGCACACGTTCCGTTGAAGACAGGTCAGACACGGTAACAAAGACTAACAAACTCTAACAATACTTCACAACACCTGGTTTGACCGTGCAGAAGTGCTTGTGGTTGGTTACTCCCATTCAACAGCCCGCAGTAAAGACGCTCACAAAGAAGGATGAGATGGACCTCTCCCCTCCCCCGGTCAAAGCCGCCGAATGGGATCGCGCACGCCTAGCAACATTCGCTGACGGCCTGCTCACCTCGGTACGTCAGTTCGCCTCCCCCCAGCACGGGCGCATCACCCTGCCCGGCCCTGAAGGCGGCTACGGCCACGCCATCGACGGTCTCGAAGGCTTCACCCGCACCCTGCTGCTGGCCGGATTCCGCCTGGCCGGAGAAAACGGCGACGACCCCCTAGGCCTAGCCGACTGGTACGCCCAAGGCATCGCCGCAGGAACCGACCCAAACGCCAACGAGCAAGAACGCTGGGTAGGCATCAACGAGCACGGCCAAGCCAAAGTCGAAGCCGCCTCCCTGGCCCTCATCCTCGACATGACCCGGCCCTGGATTTGGGATCGCCTGGACGCACGAGTCCAAGAAAACGTCATCAACTACCTGGCCCCCGTCGTCGGCAACACCGACTACCCCATCAACAACTGGTGCTGGTTCCGCCTAGTAGTGCAAACCTTCCTCAAATCCGTGGGAGGCCCCCACTCCCTGGACGACATGCGCGCCGACCTAGCCCTCCACGACACCTTCGCCCGCGATGGCGGATGGATGTCCGACGGCGACGAACGCAGCTACGACCACTACGCCGGCTGGGCCCTCCACCTCTACCCGCCCCTATGGGCCCGCATGAAAGGCGCCGAAGACTTGGCCGCCGAACGCGGAACCATTGACCGCGACCGCCTCGACGCCTTCCTAGGCGACGCCCTCGCCCTAGTAGGCGCAGACGGATCACCCCTGCTGCAAGGCCGGTCGCTGACCTACCGTTTCGCCGCCGCCGCCCCCTACTGGGTGGGCGCCCTAGCTGAAGTTCCCTCCCACTCCCCCGGCCTGCTACGCCGAGCCGCCACCCGCATCGTCCAACATTTCGCTGACGCTGGCGCCCCCACCTCCGACGGCATCCTCACCATCGGCTGGCACGACCAGTGGCGTCAAATCGCCCAAAGCTACACCGGGCCGTCATCCCCCTACTGGGCGTCCAAAGGCCTGCTCGGCCTGGCACTTCCAGCCAACCACCCCGTATGGACGGCCCCCAGCCAACCCCTACCCATCGAAAGCGACACCATACTGCGCGCCTCCCAGGCGCCCGGATGGATTATTTCCGGTACACCCGACGATGGCATCGTCCGCGTCCTCAACCACGGCACCGACCACGCCTGCACAGGCGACGACAGCGGCGACTCACCCCTCTACGCCCGCCTGGGCTACTCCACCGCCACCTCCCCCCTGCTAGACGACGCCGGATGGGCCAGCCCCGACGAACAGTCCGTCACCCTGGTAGACGCCAACGGTCGTGCCAGTCACCGATCCGGCTTCGACACCCTCGGTGTGCGCATTGACGGCGAACCCAGCAGCGACACCGCCGTAGGCGTGGGCGCCACCCGCGTGGCCGCCCACTGGATCGACCTGGCCAGCCAGCAAACCCTTCACGGGTCTGGCTGGACCGGCCAGGCCACACCCGCAGGAACCCTGACCGTTATCTCCCTGGTGCGCGGCGCCTACGAAGCCAGACTGGTTCGGGTAGACGCCCTAGCCAGCGGCGTCATCGCCGCCGATGCCACCCTTCGTATCAGCGGCTGGCCTGTGGTTGACGGGGACGGCCTCACCTCCACCGTCACCCCCGCCCTAGGCTCAGAAGCGACGGCAGGTCAACTAACCCGCGACAACGCCAGCCCCATGGGCTCCCCCAGCCGCGTCCCCTACCTCGACTACCCTGTGACGCCGGGAACCTGGACAAGCAGCCTCGTCGGCCTCACCCGCGACACCGCAGCCGTTGACGCCGCCGCGACCGCCACCATCACCATCGACCCCACCAGCAGGCAGGCCCACGTGACCTGGCCCGACGGCGCCGCCACCACAACAAACCTCACCGACACCATCTGATTTTCCCCCCCCTGAAAGAAACCCCATGCGGGACTCCGCCGGAGCCACCGCCCTACCTCACTGCGCCCAAAAAGGGCCGCTCAAGGAAGAGAAACACCATGATGAACCGCAAAATGCTCGCAGGTATCGGCCTCGCCGCCGCTGCCGCCCTCACCCTGACCGCCTGCGGCGGCAACAGCAACAACAACGCCAACGGCGCCGTTGACGCTGACGGCAACATCACCCTCACCTGGGGTGGCTGGGATCTGGACCGCGTACCCGAGTTCAACGCCCTCGCCTCCGCCTTCAACGACAGCCAAGACGGCATCACCGTCCAAACCGTGGACTACCCCAACTCCGAATGGCTCACCGCCATGACCGCCGACCTGGCCGCCGGGTCTGCCCCCGACATTGTCACCCTCCGTGGCCTGCCCGAGTTCGCCACCTGGTCTGCTGGCGGCCAGCTGCGCGACCTCAGCCACATCGCCAGCGAACTGGACCCCAGCACCCAATCCCGTGACATTTTTGACCACGACGGCCAAATCCAAGGCTTGCCCTGGCGTCAAGACCACTGGGTCGTCTACTACAACCAGGACCTCTTCACCGCCGCAGGCGTCGACTTCCCCGACGGCAGCTGGACCTGGGACGAATATGTAGAAACCGCCCAAGCCCTCAAAGACGGCCTGCCCGACGGCGTCTTCCCTGCCTACCAGCACGGCTGGGGCGACTCCACAGTCGCCGGTTTCGCCATCGTACAAACCCCCGGCGTTGACCTGTTCGCCGGCAACTTCGACTTCCTCGCCCCCTACTATGAGCGCGCCCTCACCCTCGACGACGAAGGCCTCCAGCCCTCCTTCGGCACCGTGACCACAGGCTCCCTGCACCACCTGGGCGAATTTGGCCAGCAGCGGGTAGCCATGGTTCCCATGGGTTCCTGGTTCATGTCCCAGCTGGTTGACGACGGCAACGAGGTAGACGACTTCGCTTGGGGCGTT
>JAITCK010000197.1 GCA_031283115.1 Cellulomonadaceae bacterium
AGAGGCAGCCCACAAGCGCATCGTCACCACCCTGGCTCAAGAGGAGCAGGCTGGCCGCGACTGGCTGGCCGGGCTGCGGTAGTCAGGCGCCTTACTCAGGCGGCCATAAGCCTGACCTCTTACCATTCCCGATGGCGCCCGCAAAAGCGCAGGTCATTTCGAGTTTACCCCGCGTCTGATAACGGGATGATAACCACAGAGGCTCCCACACGCCTTCACCCACAAGGCTCATTTTCCGCCACAGAAACACTCACTTGCACCCACTGATCATCCGAAAGTCGCCGAGGTGTGGGAGCGTTCTCACCGCACGGCCCGCCAGGTCAAACCGACCCGGCAGACCGACACCGGCAAGCGTCCCACCCGGGACACCGCCGGATGACAACCACCATGTGAGTGTCATGGCACACCCGACAAACCGTCGGCCACACCAGACACCCGACACGAAGGAAACTTCACTGATGAAGATCACGCGCAAGATGGCTGCTGGCGCCGCATTCGCCGCCACCGCCGCCCTCGTTCTCACCGCCTGCGGTGGCAACGGTAACAACGCTTCTGGCCCTGCTACCGAGGCACCGGACGAGAAACCTGCGTCCTTGACCCTCGCCACCTGGACCAACGTCTCCCCCGAAACGCTCCAAGCGTTCGAAGACGAGACCGGCATTGCCGTCACCATCCAGAACTTCGCTGACAGCCAGGCTGCTCAGTCCGCCATCCAGGCCGGCCTCACCGCCGGTGGCGCTGGCCTCTCCGACGTCCACTTCCTCGAAGGTGACTGGCTGACCGAAATGTTCGCCCACCCCGACGACTGGGCCGAACTGCCCGCCGTTGACGGCCGCTGGGTTGACTGGACCGTCGAGCGCGGCAAGTCCGACGACGGCGCCATCCGCGGTTACGGCACCGACATCGGCCCCCTGGCCGTTGCCTTCAACTCCGAAATCATGGAAGAACTGGGCCTCCCCAGCACCCCCGACGCCTTCGCCGACTTCATCGGTGGCGCCGACGGCACCTGGGAAGACTTCATTGCTGCTGGCCAGCAGGTAGTCGAAGCCTCCAACGGTGACGTCCGCTTCGTTGACACCATCACCACCTCCATGCAGGCTGCCATCAACCTCATCCCCGGCGGTGCTTTCGAAGACCCCGAGACCGGCAACCCCATCCCCGTGGAAGACAACGAAACCATCCACGAGCTCTTCATGATGTTCGCCAACGCTATCGAAGGCGACTCCACCATCTCCGCAAACATCAACTTCTGGGAAGATGGCTGGTCCACCGGCTTCCACCAGAAGCAGTTCGCTGCCGTTATCGCCCCCGCCTGGATGACCGGTATGGTCCAGCAGGCTGCTGAAGGCGTGACCGGCTGGCAGGTTGCCACCACCTTCCCCGGTGGCGGCGGTAACTGGGGTGGCTCCTTCCTGGCCGTCCCCTCGACCGGTGACAACATCTACTGGGCCACCCAGCTCGCAGACTTCCTCACCACCCCCGAAGCAGCCATCGCGCAGTTCGAGGTCGAAAACCAGTTCCCCAGCCAGGTTGAGGCCCTTGAGGACCCCCGCCTCATGGAAACCCCCAACGAGTTCTTCGGTGGCCAGCACCTCGGTGCCGTCTACTCCGAGCTCGCAGCCGGAACCCCCACCCTCACCTTCCGCGGTCAGCAGTTCACCGCCATCCAAAACATCTTCATGGAGGCCCTTGGCCGCGTGATGGACGGCATTGAGACCCCTGAAGAGGCGTGGACCTCCTCGGTTGCCAACTTCAACGCTCAGGTTGACATGGGCTGATTCAGCCCACCGGGCTGATCCGCCGGACCAACCATAAGCCGCGCAGATCGCCCACCCTTCACCACCAGTGGCCGGGCATCAGGCCCACAAGCCTGATGCCCGGCCACTGTGGCGAACCCCCCCGCCAGGGAAATCACTGAGGCGAAGCCGCTTCGCCGCCGACACATCATCGGCCCCCGGCACACACGCTTTTTGCTTGACGTGAGTATGCGCCACGCGCCCCCGCGACACCGCCCCACCGAATATCATCATGGGCAGGGACAGTCGCAGCCAGGTAGCGCACCGGCCCACCACACCACCATCCTTATCAGCCAGCATTGAGAGGCACAGTCATGGCTTCCCCCCTTGAAGGTACGGTCGCCCAGCGCGCACCGCGCCGCGTCGGGATTGGGCAGAAACTCTCGAAGTGGGACGTAAAGGTTTCGCCCTACCTTTACATTTCGCCCTTCTTCATCATGTTTGCGATCTTCGGACTCTTCCCGATCGTCTTCAACATCGTCGTCGCCCTCCACGAATGGCACCGCCGCACCGGCATGGGAGCCTTCCGCGGCCTGCAAAACTTCCAGTGGGTGCTCGAACAGCCCCGCTTCTGGAACGCCCTCGAAAACACCTTCTCCATCTGGCTCATCGGTGGCATCCCGCAACTCATCTTTGCCCTCTTCATTGCCGCCGTCCTCGACCAAAACCTGCGCGCCAAAACCTTCTGGCGCATGTCCGTGCTGGTCCCCTACGTGGTCATGCCCGTCGCAACGGCCATGATCTTCGGCCAAATCTTCGCCACCCACGGTCTCGTCGTCCCCCACCTGCAATCCATGGGACTCTTCACCGACATGACCAACCCCTTCTTCGTGTCCCGATGGATGTCCCACGTAGCCATCGCCACCATGGGGAACTTCCAGTGGACCGGCTACAACGCCCTCATCTTCCTGGCCGCCATGCAGGCCGTGCCACGCGAACTCTACGAAGCCGCCACCGTTGACGGTGCCGGGCGCCTCCGCCAGTTCTTCTCCGTGACCATCCCCTCCATCCGCCCCACCATGGTGTTCGTCATCCTCACCATGACCATTGGTGGCCTCCAAGTATTCGACACGGTGCGCCTCTTCGACGCCTCCGGTCAAGGTGGCTCCAACCAGCAGTGGGAGACCATGGTTCTCTACCTGTACAACCTGGCCTTCGGCGACTGGCAAAACCGCCTCGGTGAAGCCGCAGCCGTCGGCTGGCTCTTCGCCATCGTCATCATCGTCTTCACGCTCATCAACTTCTTCCTCACCCGCCGCATCTCCGGTTCGGAAGCCAAGCCGTCGAAGATCTCCCACGCCGCCCACAAGGCAGCCGTAGACAAGGCCCGCGAAAGCGCCGCAGCATCCGAGCAGGCCGCCCGCGATGCAGGCGTCCTCACCACCCTCGGTGACGTGTCCCGCACCGGCCACCCTGAAGGCTTCCACTTCGACGAGACGCCCGCCGCTCTCCTCGAGTCTCTGAAAGGAATCGGTCACTGATGAGCACCGGACTAATCGAACAGACTGCTGGAAAAGGCGCAGCCAAATACGCTGCCCGCCGCGCCGCCCAAGGCAAACCCATCCAGTTGAAAACGCAAAGCCACAACCCGGCCAACCGGCGCCCCAAAGCGCTCACCTACATCCTGCTCGCTATTGTCGTGCTGATCTCCATCTTCCCGCTGTACGCGGCCCTCATCTACGGGTCCTCGTCCAACATGGAAATCGGTCAAGCCTCCGGCACCCTGCCCCGCTGGATCCCTTCACTGCAACTCTTCGAAAACTTCGGCGAAATCGTCAACCACCCGCAGTTCAACTTCTGGGTAGCCTTCGGCAACTCGACCCTGGTGGCCGGCATCACCGCCGCCGCACAAGTCCTGTTCGCCACCCTGGCCGGCTTCGCCTTCGCTAAACTCCAGTTCGCTGGCAAAAACGGCTTCTACGTGTTCATCATCGCCACCATGGCCATCCCCATGCAAATCGGCACCATCCCCATGTTCATCATGATGGCGAACTTCGGCTGGATCGACTCCCTCCTGTCCGTCACCGTTCCCGGCCTGGTCGGCGCCTTCGGCGTGTTCTGGATGACCCAATACCTTACCGAAGCCCTCCCCTACGAACTCATCGAAGCCTCCCGTGTAGACGGCGCCTCCATGATTCGTACCTTCTGGTCCATCGTCATGCCTGCCGCCCGCCCGGCCGCAGCCACCCTGGCCCTGTTCACCTTCGTGGGTTCGTGGAACTCCTTCTTCTGGCCGTCCATCATGCTGCGGTCACGCGAAGTTCTCACCCTGCCCCTCGTCATCCCCATGCTCCGTGGCGCGTTCACACAGAACATTCCGCTGGTACTCACCGGCGTGTTCCTGGTGGCCCTGCCCCTGCTGCTCGTGTTCATCTTCTTGGGCAAGCAGTTGGTTGCCGGTGTGATGGCCGGTGCCGTCAAGGGCTGAGGCACCCCGCTTTTCCCCGAAGGCCCTGGATTCTGTAAGGAGTTCAGGGCCTTCGATTTGAGCCAGACGATGACGCGCGCCTTGGGGGCCGACAGCGCACACCTTCCGCCCAACTTTTCTCGACGGCTCACTTTTCTTCACCTCTCTTTTCTTTCTTTTTCTTTCAAGGACTTCTGATGGATCTTTCACGTCACCTCACGCCTAGTGCCCGCCTTGCTGCGCCGATGACGGCTGTGCCTTACGTTCCCGGCACGCCGCTGGCCCCCACCGGCAATGCGACCGGGGCTGTGCAGATGCCTGCCGACTTCCTCTTTGGTACGGCCACAGCCGCCCAACAGATTGAAGGCGCTGCACATGAGGGTGGCCGTGAAGATTCCATCTGGGACGCCTTCTGCCGGGTACCCGGCGCTGTTGTCCACGGCGACACCGTGGACGTGGCCTGCGACCACTACCATCGGATGCCGCAAGACGTGGCCCTGATGAAGTCCCTCAACCTAGACACTTACCGGTTTTCAACCTCGTGGGCTCGCGTCCAACCGGGCGGGCGGGCCGTCAACGCTGAAGGCTTGGCCTTCTACGACCGCCTGGTTGACGAACTTCTGGAAGCCGACATTCTCCCCTGGGTGACCCTCTACCACTGGGATCTGCCTCAAGCCCTCGAAGAACGTCTAGGCGGCTGGGCCAACCGGGACGTGGCCTACCGGTTCGCCGAATACGCGCAGATAGTGCACTCCGCGCTCAGCGACCGCGTCAAAGCCTGGACCACCCTCAACGAGCCCTGGTGTGCCTCCTACCTCAGCTACATTGGCGGCGAACACGCCCCCGGCCGCATGGACCGGGCTGCAGGCGTTGCCGCAGGCCACCACCTGCTGCTGGGTCACGGCCTGGCTGTCGACGCCATGAAAGCCGCCGACCCCAACTCTGTTGTGGGCCTCACCCTCAACATGACCCACGCTGACGCCGCCGACCCCACCAACGCCGACGACATCGCCATGGCTGTCAAACATGACGGCATGTTCAACCGCGCCTTCATCGACCCTGTCATCCGGGGTGTCTACGCCGACGACGTGCGCGGCTGGCTGGGTGACGACCTCACCGCCGTCGAACAGGACGGCGACCTCGACATCATTTCCACCCCCATCGACGTGCTCGGCATCAACTACTACAACGGATCCTGCATCGGCGCTACCGAACAGACCGTACCTGAAGGCGCCGTCGTCATCAAAAACTCTGCTGAAGGCGTGCGTGACACGGATGCTGGCCCCCTGCGGGAAACTCAGCCGCCCACACCCGCACCCCAAGGCATCTACCATTACAGCCGCGGCCTGCCCACCACCGCTATGGGCTGGGAAGTGCAGCCCGAAGGTCTCACCCGCCTGCTCGACCGCGTCCACCGCGACTACACGGGCCCGCGCGGCATCGCCCTCTACGTCACCGAAAACGGTGCCGCCTACGATGAAACACCCGACGCTGACGGCTTCGTGGACGACAGCGACACCCGCCTGGCCTACATTGACGCCCACCTGCGCGCCATCAAAGACGCCATCGACTTAGGCGTTGACGTGCGTGGATACTTTGCCTGGTCCCTCATGGACAACTTTGAGTGGGCTCACGGCTACAGCAAACGATTCGGCCTGGTTCGCACCAACTATGAGACGCAAGACCGCAGTCCCAAAGCGTCAGCCCTCTGGTATGCCGACGTCGCCAAAACCCGCACCGTCCCCGCCCGCTAATGCATCCCCCCACCATTGAGGACGTGGCGCGGGAGGCGGGCGTGTCCCGCTCCACCGCCTCACGGGCCGTGCGCGGAGAATCGC
Organism: Cellulomonadaceae bacterium; assembly: GCA_031283115.1. Taxonomy (GTDB): domain Bacteria; phylum Actinomycetota; class Actinomycetes; order Actinomycetales; family Cellulomonadaceae; genus Xylanimonas. Next base: position 6,042 of record JAITCK010000197.1, read on the forward strand.
GGGTATCCCCGCAAGCCCGCGCTGCCGTTGATGCGGCCGTCCAACGCATCGGCTACTTCCCCAACCTGGCCGCCCGATCCCTGGTCACCCGCCGCACCGACTCCATTGCCCTGGTTGTGCCCGAACCTGACTCGGTGATCCTCAACGACCCCTTCCTCACCGGCGTGCTACGCGGCACCAACGACGGCCTCGCCTCCACCGACCTGCAACTCATTCTGCTCATCGCTCGCGCCGACGACTCCACCACCGGTCGTATTGTGCGCTACCTCAAAGCCGGGCACGTTGACGGGGTACTCATCGCCTCCCACCACCGCAGCGACCACCTGGAAGAAGCCCTCACCGGGTCAGACCTGCCCGCCGTTTTTGTGGGCCGCCCAGAAACCATCGGCGACACCTTTCTGCCCTACGTTGATGTCGACAATGCTGGCGGTGCCCGAGCGGCCACAGAATATTTGCTCAGCCAGGGTCGCAGCCGCGTCGCCCACATTGCCGGGCCGCAAGACATGCCCGCCGGAGCCGACCGCCTGGCTGGCTG
>JAITCK010000225.1 GCA_031283115.1 Cellulomonadaceae bacterium
CCCCCAGGGCCGGAAGGCAGCAAGGGTAGGCGTGCTCTGCCGGGTACACGAGGGGTCTTTCCCTGCCCGCCTTCAAGGCGCCCAAGCGCAGGCCAACCCTGCTATCCCAGCAGGCCAGCCCCCTCAACCCTCAATTCTCTGCGGACTGCCGACTCAATCGCGCACATGCACGATTTAGCCGCCCAACAGACAAGAAAACACCAGCACACGCATGAACGTGCACGACTTTGCCGACGAGCCAGCCAGAGCAGGCGCCCAGGCGGTGATGTCTGCCACAATGCCCTTCCGTGACAGATGAGACTGCATCGCGCGCCCCCAACACCCCGGCTAACCCCGCCAGCGGTACCACCCGATGGGGGACTTACGTGGCCTTGGGCGACTCCTTCACGGAAGGCCTGTGGGACCCTTACCCCAAAACCGGGCCTTTCGCGCACACCACTACAGGCGCCGACGGCCTGCCCCATTCGGTGCAGCGCGGCTGGGCTGACCGCCTCGCCGACGGCCTGGCCGCCCACCGTCGTGACGCCAAGCAGCCGCAACTGCGTTACGCCAACCTGGCTATCCGGGGCCGCCTACTGCCGCAGATCATCGGCCAACAACTGCCCGCCGCCCTGGACATGAAACCCGACCTCATCTCCATTGTTGGCGGCGGCAACGACATTCTGCGCCCAGGCGTCAACCTTGACGACATCACCCGACAGTTAGAGCACGCCATTATCACGGCCCGCGAATCCGGGGCCGACGTGCTCATGGGTACAGGCTTCCGCGCTGGCCGTGGCCTGTCGTGGACGCGCAAAGCCACCGGCCAGTTCAACGCCAACGTCTGGTCGATAGCCCGCCGCCACGGCTGCTACGTGCTCGACTTGTGGGGGCTACGGTCGCTGGGCTCCTTCACCGTGTGGGCCGACGACCGCCTCCACCTGCTCCCGGGAGGCCACGCCCGCGTCGCATCGGCAGCTCTAGTCACCCTAGGTCTGCCGCACGTTGTGCCCAACGGCCCTGCTAGGCCTGTCAACCCTGTTGATCTCGACGCCTCCGCCACCCCTTCCGTGAGCCGCGTGTCCGATAGCGGCAGCTCAGGCTGGGGCGAAGATTACGATGCCCCCCTGCCGCTGGGCCTGCCTGCCACCGCGCGAGACCGTCTCACCGCTGATGCCCGATGGTTTGGCCAGTTTGCTCTGCCGTGGATCAACCGCCGCCTCCACCGCACATCGTCCGGCGCGGGCCGCAACCCTACTTGGCCTACCCTCACTCCCTGGCCCCCACCATTCGGTGGGTGAGCAGCAGCCCCCAACGCAGTGCGTGCCCTTATGCGGGGTTGCGGAGGTCGGGGATGATGTGGGGGGCGGCGACTTCCCAGCGGGACTGCCAGTCGCCGATGGGGGCGACGCCTGCGGCGATGATGCTGTCGTGGGCTAACACGGAATACATGGGGCGTTTGGCTTCGGTGGGGGGGAGGTCGGCGTAGGGGGCGGGGAGGATTTCTAGGGGCGAGTTGACGGAGGCGACGATGGTGCGGGCGAAGTCATACCAGGTTGTTGAGCCGCCTGCGGTGGCGTGGTAGAGGCCCGATGGAGCCTGCGCCAAGACCAGCCGGACGACGAGGTCGGCGACATCGTTGGCCCAGGTGGGGGCGCCAAATTGGTCGTTGGCGATGGAGATGGTGGATAACTCCTGTTGCTTGCGTTTGCGTTTGCCCTGGTTGTCGAGGGCAACCTGCCGCTGCTCGATAGCAAAATCGGCGATGGACGTCACGAAGTTTTGCCCGCGCCCTGAATAAGGCCAGGCGGTGCGGACAATAAGGTGGCGGGGGTTGTTGGCGCGCACGGCCCATTCGGCGGCGGCTTTGGTGCGGCCGTAGGCGGAGATGGGGTCGATGGGGGTGGCTTCGACGATGGGGTCGGTGGCGTCGCCGGGGAAGACGAGTTGGCTGGACAGGTGAACTAGCAGCGCCCGCTGGCTGGCAGCGGCGGTGGCGAGGTTGGCGGCGCCGGTCGCGTTGACGGCGAAGGTTTTTGAGTTGTCCTCTTCGGCGGCGTCGATGCCACCTGCAGAAGCACAGTTGACGATGACGTCGTAGCCGGTCAAGAGGGCTTCTGTTTGGACGGCCCGGGTGATGTCGATGTCGGGGTAGTCGATACCGGACACGTTGATGCCTGCCTCGGTGGCGGCAGCGAGGAGTTCATGCCCGAACATGCCGCCCGACCCGACCACCATCCAGCGCTGGTCGGCGGCGGCTTTGACGGCAGGCGCGTCTGCAAAGTGTCGACTCACAGCCCTGATGCTAGTGCGGTCGCCGCCTGCGCGCGCGTTATTCCGCAGCGCTATTCTCCGCATCCTCGCTGGCGGCTTCGATAAGGTGGGCCAGGGCGTACTTGCGAACGCGCAGGTCGTAGATGGCGGCGGCGACACCGGTAATAATGGTGATAATTCCCAGGGCCGTGTGTCCGTCGCGGAGGCTGAACCCACCGGCAGCCTGCATCACGTCCCAAATCCCGGCCGCAATGTTGACGATGCCGAAGATGACGGCGGTGACCCAGCGGTGCTGATATTTTTCCAGAACTAGCGGCACGCCCCGGTCTATCCTGTCGGCGAAGGAATAGCGGGTGAACCCGGCGACAAAGTTCCATACGGGTGCGATGAACGTTCCGGCGATGAGCACGCTGCCGCCGATGAAGGTGCCAGCGGCCAGGGTTACTTGGATGAGGGCGGCGGCCAGCCAGACACCTCCGGCGATGCGCTCCTTGGCGGCTACGTCATGGAAGGCGACCTCAACGTGGCTGGGGGGAGGAGTCGCATGGCGTCCGTGAAGCACCTCGTCGGCGGGGTTGTCGCTCTGGTCAACGATGGGGGTCTCGTCGCTCATGCCA
>JAITCK010000010.1 GCA_031283115.1 Cellulomonadaceae bacterium
CACACCGTGCCCATCTCCCAGCGCATCCGCAAACGAATGACCGGAATCAACCCACAGGCCGCCCTTGTGGGGGAGCACTTCTTCGACTACACCCACGACCTTCCAGGCGACGGCTGGCAGGCCGCCATGAACTATGCGGGCTTCTCCAGGCCCGTCTGGGGCTGGCTGGCCGACCCCCACTCCGGCCTCGACTTCATCTCCGTTCCCCTGCCCCGCCGCCGCATCCCCGGCCGCAACATCGCCGACACCATGCGCGACTTCGCCGCCCGAGTGCCCTGGCAGGTGGCCTCCGTACAGCTCAACAACCTGGGCTCCCACGACACCCCCCGCCTACTCAACTCCGTAGGAACCAGGGAAAACGTGGAACTGGCCGCCGCCCTGCTCTTCACCTACCCCGGCGTGCCCATGCTCTTTGCTGGGGACGAGATCGGCGCCCGCGGCACCAACGGCGAACACGCCCGCGTCACCATGCCCTGGGATCTGGCTGGCCTTGACGGGGCTGGCGCTGCCGGTTCTGGTTCTGGCACGGGGACGACGGGCGACAGCACGGGTGCAGGCGGCGGCTCACGCTGGGACGGACAAACCTTGCAGGTGTTCCGCACCCTGTCCCGCCTGCGCGGCAGCCGCCAAGCCCTCCGTGACGGCGGCATCCGCTGGGCCGTCATCGACGATGACGCCCTGGTCTACCTGCGGCAATCCCGCGACGAAACCCTGCTGGTGGTGGTCGCCCGCGACAGTTGGGGCGGCGTCACCCTGCCATCCTGGGTTATCCCCAACGGCGACGCTACCGGGCCAGAACTCCTCTACGGCGGGTCACTGATCGCCACACCGGAACTGTCCGTGACGCCGGGCGGCATCCACATCAGCGGCGACGGCCCCGCCGTCGGTATCTGGCGGATCGCCTGACGGTACTTTGCCATCTCACCGGCTCGCGCGTCGTCGGACAACCCCCATGCCCGACGCGCGACAGGTGTGCGGCTGGCGCAGGCGAACGCGGCCAACCTTCCAGCAGGTCAGTGCTGGTGGCTGTCAGTGCTGGTGGCCGGTGGTGATGAAGAAAGTCGTGCCGTGAGGGTCAGTGACCTGCACCAGGCGGCCATGCGGAGAATCGTGCGGGTCACCAGTCACCGTGCCACCCAACTCGACGGCAGTAGCCAAGGCGGCATCCACATCGTCAACCCCAAAATAGACGTGCCAAGCCGACTGGCCACCGTCGTGCACAAAAACCTCAGCCGCATCAAAAATGCCAGCCCGGGCACTCTCGCCAGCCCCATACGTGCAATAGCGGAAGTCAGGAGAATCATCCATGACATTGACCGGCCACTTCGCCGCCGTCCGGTAGAAATCCACGGAAGCGTCATAGTCGCTAGACCACTGCTCAAACCAGACAGCCGCGCCCGCCTCGTCAATCACCTCAAAACCGTTGCTGCCGCCCGGCTGGAAAAAGAAGACAGGCGCCCCAGCAGCATCAGCCACAGCCGCCAGCGACCCCTCACCAGGCATCCGGTGCGGCCCAGCCAGCAACATGCCGCCCGCCTGACCAGCCAAAGTGATCGAGGTGTTGATGTCGTCAGTGCGCAGGTAAACAGCCCAAATCTGCGGCTGACCAGGGGCAGCCTCAATGATGCCGGCCACCTTCCTGCCGCCCTTAGTGAACATGCCGTAATGGCCTGCCTCCGGGCCAAGATCAGTGTGACCCCACCCAAACAAACCCGTATAAAACGTCACCGAGGCATCAAGATCGGGGGTGGCCAAGTCAATCCACGTGGGGGCGCCCTCAGGGACGAAACCGGTCAGCGGCATGATTCCTCCAAAGTCTGCTGTGCGGCACGTGCACGCGAGTGCCAGCGCCCAATCTATCGGGTTCTGGCGCACACCTGCGAACCGGCGTCATGGGGCGTAACCTTTTGTATGGCTCACAACCGTGAGCGCTCGCAACGAGGGGAGTGCCTATGAGCATCATCGACAAGGCCAAAGAACTGCTGTCGAAAGACAACGTCGACAAGGCAAAAGCGGTGTTGACAGATGAAAACATCGACGCCGCAGCAGCCAAGGCAAAAGAAGTGGCACCCGACTCGGTAGACAAAGTCATCGACCAGGTTGCCGACAAGGCCAAAGAGTTCGGCGGCTGAGTCCTACAACTGCATATTTCACGATCAACCGGAAGAAACCCCTCGCGCACACATGCACGCCTTCGATTACCCGGCGAGGGGTTTCTTCTTGCCCCCAAAGATAGTTTCGACGGACGTTCCGCCTGCAACGAGGCTGCTCAACCGCCAGATCTCACCTAGTGACCGAGAAAAACTTGGGAGCAGAGCATCTGCTCCACAGCATCCATGCGGCTGCGGTCAACCTGGTCGGCAGTGATAAGCATGCAGGCCACCCCCACAGACGTGAAAGCAGGATCAAGAAGATTGGCCCGGTGGCTAGGCGATTGCATCCAAGCGTCAACCACGGCCTGCGGCGTTGCAGCAGACCGAGACAAGTTTTCCCCGCCAGTACCGATAGCGCCGCCGATGCCGCCGTCAGGCTGACAGGCAGTAAAAACGGCAGCCAGGCTGGCGTGAGCGAGGTCGCCAGAAGGGCCGATAGCGTGAACACGGGGGAGGGCCTGAGCGGCGGCGCAGTCGTTGACCGTCAAGGCTGGCAGACCGTCAGCGTCCCGCACCGCATTAGTGGCCGCGACCAGTCCAGACGCATAGGCGTCCACATCGCGCGGCTCGACAACCCCCACACCAGACAAGGCGCCGTGACTGCTCGGCTCAGGTGAGCCCGTCACCGCATGAAAAGCGAAAGCGACAAGGGTGCCACCTGCGACAATAGCGGCTACTCCGGCATAGGGCAGCAGCCGACGTTTCCGCCCGGCAGGTGAGCCAGAAGCCTCAGCGATGCCAGAAGCACCAGCAGTGCCGGTGCCGTCAATGCTTCTTGCTGCCGTCATGGCTGAGGCTTCCATCAGGAGTGGACGTGTACTCGTCATAGGAGTAGCCGTAGTGGCCGCTGGCTTGAGCAGGCACCCGGTTGACCACAATGCCCAGCATCCGTGCACTGACAGCCCTGAGCGTTTCAAAAGCGCCGATCAACTGCTGCTTGTGAAGAGTGTTAGCCCCCACCACAATGACGGCCCCGCCCACCAGCCGGGCCAAAATGGCGGCGTCAGTAACAGGAAGCAGGGGGGCGGCGTCAATAAGCACCATGTCGTAACTGTCGGTGAGATGGGTGATGAGCCCGGCCATGCGGGCAGACCCCAACAGTTCACTAGGGTTGGGCGGCACCTGGCCCGACGTGATCACGTCAAGGTTGCCATTGCCCCAAGGCTGGATCACGTCAGTGACGTTAGCCCGGCCAATCAGCACCGTGGTCAAACCGGCAGAACCTTCAATACCCAAATATTTGGCGAGGGAAGGGCGGCGCAAGTCAGCATCGACTAAGGCCACCCGTGAACCCGCCGCAGCCATCGTGATGGCCAGGTTGATAGCCGTTGAACTTTTCCCTTCACCCGGCAGGGAAGACGTGAGCACGATAGCTCGCTCGGTGCCATCGACCCCCAAAAACTGGATGTTGGTGCGCAGGCGCCGGTAGGCCTCAGACCGGGCCGACTGCGGGGACTCCTGGGTGATGAGCGGGCGGTCGACAACCTCCGGGTCGTAGGCGATAGCGCCGAGCACGGGCGCGCTAGTGAGGTTTTCTACATCATCAACCCCGCGAATCTTCGTGTTGAGAACCTCACGCAGCACCGCCAAACCCACACCCAAAGCCAAACCCAACAGCAGGCCCAAAGCCAGGTTGAGGCGGGTGTTAGGCGACGATGGATGCCCAGGCACGGAAGCCACCCGCACCGTAGAGATTTGCA
>JAITCK010000109.1 GCA_031283115.1 Cellulomonadaceae bacterium
GGGCCAGGCCACCATGCTCGACATTGACCAGGGAACCTACCCCTTTGTCACGTCGTCGTCGGCGACGGCGGGCGGCGCGGTCACCGGGTCGGGTATTGGCCCCACCCGCGTGGATTCTGTGATCGGCGTGGTCAAGGCTTATACGACGCGCGTGGGCGAGGGCCCCTTCCCTACGGAACTTTTCGACGCGGACGGCGAATATTTGCGTACCACGGGCGGCGAGTTCGGTGTGACCACGGGCCGGGCCCGTCGGTGCGGCTGGTATGACGCTGTTATTTCCCGGTATGCGTCTCGCGTCAACGGCCTCACCGACCTAGTGGTCACCAAACTTGATGTACTCACCGGTATTGAGCAGATTCCCGTCTGTATCGCCTACGACGTGGACGGGACACGGTTTGATGAGATGCCCGACAACCAGTCGGACTTCCACCACGCCAAACCGGTTTACGAGTTCCTGCCCGGCTGGACGGAAGATATTTCGGCGGCCCGCACCCTCGATGACCTGCCTGCCAACGCCCGCGCCTACCTGAATTATCTGCAAGACGTGTCCGGCTGCCGGATCAGTGCCGTGGGGGTCGGCCCGCGCCGCGACGAAATCATCCCCATCCACGACCTCATCCACTCCCGCTAGGAGCCGTCAACGCTGTGAAGATTCTTGTTGTGGGGTCTGGTGCCCGCGAACACGCCATCGTCCACTCCCTGGCCGGAGAACCCACCAACCTAGATATTCACGCCGCCCCCGGTAACCCCGGCATGGGTCAAGAAGCCACCCTGCATCCCGTGGACGCCGCAGACCCGACAGCCGTCGCTACCCTGGCTATGACCTTGGGGGCAGACCTGGTGGTTGTCGGGCCGGAAGCCCCCCTGGTGGCCGGGGTAGCCGACGCCGTGCGGACGGTAGGGATTCCCGCCTTCGGGCCGTCAGCGGCAGCCGCCCAACTGGAAGGGTCCAAGGCTTTCGCTAAAGACGTGATGGCTGCCGCCGGAGTGCCGACGGCTATGGCTCACGTCTGCACTACCGTTGATGAGGTAGCCGACGCCCTAGACGCCTTCGGCCCGCCCTACGTGGTCAAAGATGACGGCCTAGCCGCCGGTAAAGGCGTCGTGGTGACGACAGACCGGGACGAAGCCCTCGCTCACGCTGCCGTCGCTTTCGAAGCACGCGGGGCTGCCGGTCGGGTTGTTGTTGAAGAATATTTGGATGGCCCGGAAGTGTCCCTGTTCTGCATCGCCGACGGGAAAACCATTGTGCCCCTGCGGGCCGCACAAGACTTCAAACGCGCCTACGACGGCGACCAAGGCCCCAACACGGGCGGTATGGGCGCTTACACGCCGCTGCTGTGGGCTCCCGGCAACCTCACCGATGATGTGGTCGCCCGCATCGCCCAACCCACCATTGACGAAATGGCCCGACGGGGCACACCCTTTGTGGGCGTCCTCTACGTGGGCTTGGCTTTGACGGCCCGTGGCCCGCGGGTAGTCGAGTTCAATGTGCGCTTTGGCGACCCGGAAGTACAAGTAGTGTTGGCCCGCCTACGCACGCCCCTGTCCCACGTGCTGGCTGCCGCTGCCGCTGGACGATTGAGCGAAATCGAGGCGCTGACCTGGTCTAATGACTTTATAGTCAATGTTGTTGTCGCTGCTGGAGGCTACCCAGGATCTGTGCGGTCTGGTGACCCTATTACCGGAATAGATGCTGCTCAAGCCTTAGATGGGGTGCATGTGCTGCATGCCGGGACTGCCGTGGATACTTCCGGGCAGTTGGTGGCTTCGGGCGGGCGCGTCTTGTCCGTCATCGGGCAAGGGGCAACGCTGGAGGCGGCCCGCGAAAAGGCTTACGCAGGCGTTGCACTGATTGACCTGCCCGGCTCGGAGCATCGCACCGATATCGCTTTGAAAGCTGCTCGCAATGAGATTGTTATTCCGTCATGACTGCAACGTTTGACCCGGCTGCGGAGGCTTTTGACGGGGGGGCGCTTGACCTGCCTGGGTGGCGGCACGTTTACAGCGGCAAGGTTCGGGACTTGTATGTGCCTGACCTGCCTGCTTTGGGTGGGGTGCATCCGTTGGGGGACGTGGTGTTGGTGGTCGCGTCAGACCGGATTTCCGCCTACGACCATGTGCTGAGACCTGGAATCCCCGACAAGGGCGTGGTGTTGACGCAACTGTCCCTGTGGTGGTTTGAGCAGTTGGCAGACCTTGTGCCCAGCCATGTGGTGTCAGTAGACCCGTCCGTTGAGCCTGGTGATGGCCTGGTTCCCGGCGTGGTGATGGGGCGGGCCATGATGTGCAGGCGACTGGACATGTTCCCTGTCGAATGTGTGGCGCGCGGGTATTTGACCGGGTCTGGCCTGGCTGAATACCGGGAGTCTGGCGCGGTGACGGGGATTGCCCTGCCTGACGGTCTGGTGGATGGGTCACGGCTGCCGCAGCCCATTTTCACCCCGGCTATCAAGGCGGATGTGGGTGATCATGACCAGAATGTGCCCTTCGAGGTTGTCGCAGACATGCTGGGGGCTGACGATGCTGCAGCCTTGCGCGACGTGACTTTGGCCGTCTATTCCCGGGCCGAGCAGATTGCCTGCGACCGGGGCGTCATCCTTGCGGACACCAAGTTCGAGTTTGGTCGGGTGCCCGGAACGGTGGACATCATTGTGGGCGATGAGGTGCTCACCCCGGACTCGTCCCGGTTCTGGCCTGCGGATTCGTGGCAGCCTGGCGGCGCGCAGCCGAGTTTTGACAAGCAGTATGTCCGCGACTGGCTTACCTCGCCCGCTTCTGGCTGGGATCGGGCTGCGGATGGCCAGCCGCCTACTCTCCCCGATGACGTGGTGGCCCGTACTCGCGCCCGCTACCTGGACGCCTACACCCGCCTCACCGGAGAACACCTGTTCTGACTGGTGGGATTACGTGGGGTTGAGGGGATGTGGTGGGGGTCACAGTGTTGTAACAATGTATGTATTGAGTCACACTCAACAGGCGGGGGGGGGGTGATCGGTGGTTCGCTGCTGATGGGTTGTCAGTAGCGTGCGCAGCAGCGGGCGGTGCGATAGACAATCCACCAACAAGGCCACCTGCGAGGCGGCGAAAGGCGGGAAGCATCATCATGGAACCAATTCAACCGACGACCAACGTTGTTGTCATTGAAGAAAAGAAACGCCGCAAGGGTCTGCTCTGGGTGGCCGGTGGAGCCGCACTAGCCCTGGCTATTGGCGGCGGCACCTTCGCCCTATGGTCGGACGCCTTCGACTTTAGCGGCGGCGATGTGGTCGCTGGTGACCTCCAGCTTGACGGTTGCGAAGACACCAACTGGTACGACATCAGCCCCGACCGCTCCGACACGACAGACCTGCTGGTCACCGGCTTTGACCTTGCGGATTCGGCAGCTCTAGGCGGTGGTATCAACGCGGCTGCGGCAGCGATGGACGCCAGCGAGGCTGCCTACCCGGCAGCTTTGACGGCTTACCTTGGCGAAGAGGACGCCGTCAAAGCCCACGCCATTAGCGAAATTGACACCTGGCGCATGGTTCCCGGCGACACGGTGGCCGCCATCTGTGACAACGCCACTATTGCCCTGGAAGGTGACAACATGGTCGCCTCCCTCTTCCTGGTCGGCCCTGACGGCGGATTTGTCGCCCTAGGCGACAACGTCGACAATGGCGTCGTTGTCTCTGCGGAAACCTTCCTCAACGGCACCCCGGTGACTCCTGGGGTAGACGGATCCCTCGGATACTTTGGGGCACCCAATAACGGACAGGCAGCAGGTATCGCGGCAGAAGGCAGCGGAGTGGCAGAACTCGCCCCCGTGAGCGAAGATGCCTCACGAGGCGAAGGCACCCTGTCAGTTCTGTTCCTCATCCACTTCATCGACGACGGCCTCGACGCTAAAGACTACGAAGCGTCCGGTACCGATAACCCGTCCGACACCGAGCAATCCCGCTACCTGGCGACAGAAACCCTCGCCAAGGTCGCATCGGGCAAACTCACCCTCAAGCAGGTTCGTGACAACGGCGTCGGCCAATTCGTTGTCGTCGCGGCAGAAGAAGAGCCCGAACCGTAAAAGCCACACCTCACTGACCGCTCATCAGCAGTGAGGCGACTGGAGAGAGAAACACCGTCCGGCGCAGAGTCCCGTCGCTCTGCGCCGGACGTCTCACAGGCAGGCCGACCGGCAGCAAAGGGGGTGCAGACCAGTGCCAGCCACCGCAACACCAGACATAGCACCAGCCGACGCCCACCGCCGCCTGCTGCACGGACGGGCGGCCCGTCGTATCGGGCGAACCCTGATGGGGGCGGTCGCCGTTTTTCTGCTGACCGCTGCGACGGCAGGCGCCTACGCGGCCACGGGCGCACCCCTGAGCGGGGAGCGGGTAGGCGACACTCCAGGGACGCCTGGCGAATACATTGGCAGCACTTGGCGGGGCGACACCGCCCACCTGGACTGGCGGGGCGGCACGTACTCCACCAGCGAAGCAAGTTTCGTCGGCCACCGGGTCACCTCCCCCGGCGACCGCATTGAGCGGACGCTTGACGTCAGCAACAACGGGCCATCCGGCGCGACCATGACGGTGTGGCTGCGGCTGGACATGTCCGTCTATGAGGCGGGCGTCTACACGCCTGCCGCACCCCACCCAGCCGCCTACGACCCCGCCTACTGCCGGGACATCGTGTTCCACTGGCAGGTGGGCGGCCTGGCCGGAGCGTCATCGGACACATGTAGTCTCATCGCAGCCCACCAGGCCACCGACACTACGGGCGCCCTAGCCGACCCTGCCGCCACCGGCAACGGCATTGAGATAGGGCAAGTGTGGGTGCCGCGCGGCGGCACGGCGGCAGTCACCGTGGGCGCCTCCAAAAGCGCAGCCGTCACCCACCAGCATCAAGACAGCCCCGGCGCAGACGTGCACGCCTTCGACGTGCTCATCGCCATGCAAGGCGACACTGACCCCAGCCCAACCCCGACACCAACCGCCACGCCGACGGCCACCCCGACAGGCAGGCCCACCACCCCTGCCAGGCCAACCGTCACGCCTTCTGCAGGCGACCCCAGCCGGGGTGGTGACGGGCCAGCGCAGCCCGACGACGACGACATCCTCCTCTTCTTCACCGGAGGCGACGACAGTTGGTGGTTCAGCCCCAACACCCCGCCCGTCAGGCCACTGCGGCTCTACGCAACCGGCATCGCGTTGGGGGCGCTCGCTGCTGCCGCTGCTGCCCTGACTGGTGGATGGTGGCTACTGGCCGCCGACCACCGCCGCAGAGACGACGTGACCGTCATCGTTGTCGACTCCGCCGACGGAAGCCTGGCCCACGGAAACCGGCCTCATGGACGCAGGGCCGGACATCACACCACCGGGAGTAGACCATGAAGGCCCGCCGTCAACCAGTGCCCTGGTATGAATCCCCCTGGCAGATAGCCGCGCGCGCCATCGGCATCGCCGTGACCATCGTGCTTGTTGTCGCTGCCGGTGCCCTGTTCGCCTACCCGCGGTTCGTTGGCGGGGCGTCACTGACCGTGCTGTCCGGGTCTATGGAACCCACCTTCCATCCCGGCGACGTCATCGTCGTGCGCGGCATCGAACCCGACGACGTGTGCAAAAAAGTGGCCGTCAACGACATCATCACCTACTTCCCCGAACCCAACTCGCCCGACCTCATCACCCACCGGGTAGTCAGTAAATCGGTAGGCAGTTACGACGACGGCTCCAGTTGCCGCCTGCTACCCCAAGGTGACGCCAACTCCACCGCCGACGTTGTCGTGTCCCCCCAGCAGGTGCGCGGCGTGTTCATGTACGGGGTGCCCAAAATTGGTTGGGCCCGCGACTGGATAGCCCACAACACCATGACCGCTGCCATCGCTTTGGGCGTACTCGTTTTTGGCGCCTGGATTTGGGGCGGAATTCGCGGCCCCAAAACCCGCATCATCCAAACCAGCGCTGGTGTACCCATCCCCGCCGGTGTTCCCGTCCCCGCAGCAGCAGAGGCAATGGTGCAAGCCCCGCCCCTGGTCAGCGATGTGATGCCAGCCGGTTCAGGTATCACCACGCCTCCTGCGCCCATGCACAACGTGTCACCCCCGCCGCCTCCACCACCAGTTCCCCCACCGCCCACGGCAGCAACCGCCGATTATGACCTGCGCCTGCGGGAACTAGAACTCCGCGAACGGGAACTCAACCTGCGCGAACGCGAGTTCGCCTTCGCCCAGCAGGTCACACAGCCTGCCAAGCCCACGACAGCGCCCGAGGCGCCGCCTCCGCCAGGTGGGGTGATGTGACGTGAAGGTAACCAGTCGCCGCATGTCAGGCCTAGCCGCCTGCGCGCTGACTGGCGCCCTCATCATCCCGGTTATCGCCGCCCCCCTTGCGCGTGCGGCAGGTGAAGGCAGCGAAGTCACGGTGGGCGTCAACGTCTCCAACAAGATGGACGTGGCGCTCGCGGTGGGGCGCACAGAGGTCAAGTACGCGAACTTCGAAGCTGACCTGCGCGCGCGGCTAGAGCATCCGGAAGATTTTTATCCGGTCGACGGAAACGGACACACTAAGTTTTACCCGCCCGTTTTACCGGAAG
>JAITCK010000219.1 GCA_031283115.1 Cellulomonadaceae bacterium
GTGCGGTGGCACCAAAGGACTTCAAGGCTGCTTCACGCAGGGCCTTGGAGGCCGGGTTCTCTGCAGCAGGGCTGGCAGCGTCCCCACTACCGGTCGCCCCGCCAAAGCCCTTGGCGATACCGCCTAGGGCGGCAGTGAACTCGGTGGGCACAACCCACACCTGGTTGGACTGGCCGTTGGCGATCTGCGGGAGCATCTGCAGGTACTGGTAGGCCAGCAGTTTGGGGTCGGCGTCACCGGTGTGGATGGCGTCGAACACCTGCAAGATGGCACGGGATTCACCCTCAGCCTGGAGCACGCGAGCCTGGGCGGCACCCTCAGCGCGGAGCACCTGAGACTGCTTTTCACCTTCGGCCTTGAGGATGGCCGACTGCTTGACACCCTCAGCCGTCAAAATGGCGGCACGGCGGTCACGTTCGGCACGCATCTGCTGCTCCATCGACCCTTGCACGGAGGCGGGCGGGTCAATCGACCGCAGTTCGACCCGGTTGATGCGGACGCCCCACTTGCCGGTGGCTTCATCGAGGACGCCACGCAGCTGGCCGTTGATCTGGTCGCGGGAGGTCAGGGTTTGCTCCAGGTCCATGGAACCGACCACGTTACGCAGGGTGGTCACCGTCAACTGCTCGATACCGGTGATGTAGTTGGCAATCTCGTAGACGGCCGACTTGGGTTCGGTCACCTGGAAGTAGATGACCGTGTCGATGGACACCACCAGGTTGTCTGAGGTGATGACCGGCTGCGGCGGGAAAGAAACCACCTGTTCGCGCAGGTCAACCCCGGCGCGAACCTTGTCTATGAAGGGAACCAGAATGTGTAGACCCGGCTCCAGGGTTTTGAGGTAGCGGCCAAGACGCTCAACAATCAGCGAGGTGGCCTGCGGCACGATACGTACCGCGCGGGCAAGGGCGGTGATAATAAATATCGCCACAATGAGGAGCACGATGCCTAAAACAACCGTGCCGGGGTTGACACCATCCATGTCTAGTCTCCTGACGTTGTTGGGATGGGTGTTACGGGCACGACAACAGCAGTCGCCCCGTCGATTCGGGTGACCGTCACTTCAGTCCCCACGGTCAGGGGGGCGCCGCCGTGTGCGGCAGCGTCATCGAGGCGGGCAGTCCACACTTCGCCAGCGATTTTCACGCGGCCTCCGTCATGTGTCACTTCGGCGACAACCACGCCAGGCTTGCCCACGTGACCGGCCACGCCGGATGGCACTAGGGGGACGCGCTCTTTCATTTTGCGCATCACCCAGGGGCGCAGCAGAACAACAAAGAGCACGGCAACAATGCAGGCCACTGCCACTTGCACCCAGATGGGCGCCCCCAGGGCGGCTGCCAGGGCACCGGCTAAGGCGCCAACAATGAGGGCGAGCACCACCACGTCGAGCACGATGATTTCTACCAGGCCGAGCGCGAACGCTCCGCCAAGCCACCACAACCAGTCCATCGAACACTCCTTAGTTGTTGATCTTTGCCTTGAACCCTAAAGGCAGCCACGGACAGCGGTTCTCACCTGGGCGCCTATTGCCTTGTCCTCCGTCACATGGCTGAGGGAGGGCCTGAAAACGGGACGGTCAGCGCTGGCTTCGACGGGCTAACTCGTAGTAGTAGCGCTTGTCTTCAGCATGGCCCATGGAGAAGGCTTTGCGGGGCAGCACGCCGCGACGGGCAGCATAAGTGAAGAGGCCATCCTTGTGGAGGGTGGGCATGAAAATGGCCAGGCCACCGGACTTGTCGGCCACACTGCGGGTGTGGGCGTCGCCGTGAATGTAGTCGATGGTCACGTCCGGGTGAGCAGCGCAGTAGTCGTCAAGAATCTGTTGAATGTCCGCAATAGCATCCGCCGGGTTGTCGGGGACAGCAAGGCTGACGGTATGCCCGCCCCTATATACGGTGCACGATGCCGACCCGGCCAGCCCTGCCTGCAAGGCCTGGGCCACCTCGGCCAGGGCTGCATCAGACCCGAACACCACCCGGTGGATGGGTTCAAACTGGAGGGAATCGTCGTGAATGTTGACCAGCTCGACTAGGGCGTGGCTGTCGCCAGAAAGTTTGGCGGCGGCCAGCGAATGGTTCCCGTCGCCGATAACAAAGAGCAGGCCGTCACGTTCCAAAGCCAGCAGGTCATCGGTGAGGTCGTCGGGCACAAGCCAGCCACGCAGGTGGCCGCCACCCATGTTGAGGTCGAAGTCGTAGACCTTCTCAAAGGTGTCGCGTCGGGCATACACGCCCTCAATGACACTGCGGCCTGCATCATCACAGACAACCATGACGTGCGGGGCCTCCAAGGGGGCTGCCTCACGGATGGCGCGGCGCGGCGGCAGACGGTCAGGCACGGTGCGTTCGGTGGCTTTGATGGGGGCAGTGTTGTGGTCGGTGTAGTCGTAGGCGTCCAAGGCAATATCGGCGATGAGGCCCAGCCTCACCGCCCCTGGCTCGCCGTCATGTGAGGGCAGGGTGCGCTCCACCAGAATGTAGCCGTCTACCTGGCGAAAAATGCCGTCTGCCAGGTATTTTTCTTGCCTGGCGCGAATCTCGGCGGGGGCTGAGGCTAGACGGTCTTCAAGGAAGGCCTCAGGCAAAATGAGTTTGAGTGTTGACGGAGCGTCACCCACAAACTCGGCCAGGGCCTCCCAATAGTCGGGCTGGCCAGTGAACTGGTCACAGGCGATGACAGCCCACTTGTCCGGTTGCGGGACGGTGGGAAGCAGAACGCGGGGGCGACGAACGGGCACCATGGGCGGCGATGCTACTGCGCGCATCACACGGACATTCGCGGTGTGGGCGCGCCACGCGCTATCCAGCGTCCGTCGTCGTGGGTGACAACAAGCGGCGTACCAAAGGCTGCCGTGAGGTTGTCGCTGGTGAGCACTTGGTCGATGGGGCCACGGGCGGCAACCTTGCCGCCCGCCATGAGCAGCATGTGGGTGAAGCCGGGCGGGATTTCTTCAACATGGTGGGTGACCAGAACGATGACGGGGGCTGCCTCGTTGTCTGCTAGTTCTGTCAAGGAGGCCACTAGGTCTTCACGCCCGCCCAAGTCCAGGCCCGCGCCTGGCTCGTCCAGAAGCAGGAGTTCCGGGTAGGTCATCAGGGCGCGGGCGATTTGTACCCGCTTGCGTTCTCCGCCGGACAGGGTGCCGTAGCGGCGGTCTGACAGGTGGGCCACGCCGAAGGCTGCCAGGAGGTCGTGGGCGCGTTCAACGTCGTAGTCGTCGTAGTTTTCCTTCCAGCGACCTGTCACTCCCCAGGCGGCGGTGAGGACAACGTCGCGGACTTTTTCTTCGAAGGGGATTTCATCGGCGATGGCCACCGACGACACTCCGACGGACTGCCGTAGTTCGCGCACGTCCACGCTGCCGAGCCGTTCGCCAAGGATGTCAACGGTTCCGGTTGTCGGGTACATGCGGGTGGCGGCCAGTTTGATGGTGGTGGTTTTACCGGCCCCGTTGGGGCCGAAGAGTACCCAGCGTTCACCGTCGTTCACCTGCCAGGTCACGTCGTCGAGGATGGTGGTGTCGCCGCGACGCACGGTGACGTTGGTGAGGGCGAGCACGGTGGTCAT
Organism: Cellulomonadaceae bacterium; assembly: GCA_031283115.1. Lineage (GTDB taxonomy): Bacteria > Actinomycetota > Actinomycetes > Actinomycetales > Cellulomonadaceae > Xylanimonas. The sequence continues at coordinate 3,571 of JAITCK010000219.1, forward strand.
AGGGCGAGGTTAGCGAATGGGGCTGCTTGTGCCCGGCAGCCCTCGCTGCACGGCTTCCAGACACCCGTATTGCTTCCAGACACTCGCACGCTTCCAACACACTCACCTTGGTTCCAGACCATCCGCCTTGGTTCCAGACATACGAAAGGCCGGTCCACCCTCACCCGGCGGTACCGGCCTTTTCGTGTGCGACGGCTCCCTCACCCGGAGCTGTCGTTGTTTCGGGGAAGCGGGGCCACCCTCACCCGGCGGCCCCGGCCCGACGATTCGCTTCCGCCCTCACCCGACGGTTGCGATGTGCCGCTGGCCCTCACCCGGCTGGCGGCTTGTCCGCTGCCCCCTCACCCGGCGGCTGCGGTTTCCACTGGCCATCCCCTCACCCGGGGTGGAAGTGGGTTTTTCCGAAGGCGCCCTCACCCGGCGCCTTCGGCGGTTTCACTTGCGCTCCCTCACCGGAGTGGAAGTGATGTGCCTTCAAACGCCCTCACCCGGCGTTTTCGGCGGTTCCTGTCACGCCCTCACCCGGCGTGATGTGGAAGTTTTGCGGCTTCTGTGGAGTTGTGATCTGCGGTTTTATCTAAAACCTTTTCGGAAAACAGTTTTGTAGAAACTTGGAAATCGGTATTTTGGAAACTGGTTTGGAAAGCGTTTTCGTTATTAGGCAACGGTGAGTGCGACAGCGCGCATCAGGTTCGATCCTTCGTGGCAGGTCTGGATAATGACGGTTCCGGCCATCCCGGAAAGAACGGTTGCGTCGTCACCCTGG
>JAITCK010000255.1 GCA_031283115.1 Cellulomonadaceae bacterium
AGCCCCATACGATGAATCCGGTTAACTGTAATTAGTTAACCGGACTTCATAGTAGCGGGGACAGGATTTGAACCTGCGACCTCTGGGTTATGAGCCCAGCGAGCTACCGAACTGCTCCACCCCGCGATGCGAAGCAGAACAGTACGGCATCAGGTGCCGCCTGGCAAATGCGCTGGTCAAGCCCTTTTCTACGGAGGTATCTAGGGGTGTGGCTTAGGAGGCGGGGCTGGGGTTGGTGCTGGTGAAGGTGAAGATGTCGTCTGGCATGGGGGAACCGTCGGCGGTGTTTCCTATGCAGATGATTTGGCGGTCGCCTAGTGCCCAACTTGCTTGGGTGGGCGTGACGTAGGAGATGTCGATGTTGTCGAGGCTGGCAGCATCGAGGTTGATGACGGGGTCTGCGGCAGCGCTGCATTGGTGTGATGCGTCAGCATCTAGCGCGTCAACGCCAGGGAACGTTCTGTCGCTGGCGTTGACCAGGGCGAAGATTTGAGCGTTGTGTGATGTCGCGCAGTCGACGACGGTGGCGTCGGCTAGGTGGCCGCTGTCAGGCAGGTTCATGCACAGGCTGACGCTTGCGGGTTGCCCTCCGACAGGATTGTCGATGGAGTCGTTGACGGCTCCCAGTGTCCCGCCAATGAGGAGTGCTGCCCCGACGATGGCGAGGATGATCCCTAGGGCGCTGAGGATGATGCCCCAGATGGCCATGCCTTTGCCTTTGGCCTGGGTTTTGCCGATGCGTACCAGGGCGATGATGCCGAAGATGACGCCGAGCAGGCCGCCGATGATGCCGAGCAGGCCGAAGATGAGGGCGGCAATAGCGAATCCGTCAGTTTTCTGCTGCGGGTTGTATGCCTGCTGGGGGAGCGGGGCGGCAGGGTGGGGGGATGGTGAACCCTGTGGTGGTGCCTCTGGGAGCGGGAACTGTTGGGGTGCGGGCAGTGGCTGGGGTGGGGGTAACGGCTGGTCTGGCTGCTGTGACATGCGTCCACTGTTCCATACGGGCGCGCCCGGCTGGTGGGGCGGGGCCTGTCGTGGCGCGATTCTCGTGCAGGGGATTTCGGCCAGTCTCCGCTTGAGCCTGCGTTGCGGTGACTAGATTGGTTGTTGATGATTTTTGGCCGCAGCACTCGCACGCACGCTTCCGCCCAACCTGCCTCGCCTGCGCCTGGGCAAACTGGTGGGCCGGGCGGCCTTGGTGCGCTTCAGGATGTCGGTAATCTGGCCCGGTACGGATTCGAGTATTTGCCTGCCGATCAGGTGTATATGGATTCGGCCTGTCAAACTTTGCGTCCGCAGCCTGTTATCGACGCCATGAACGAGTATTTCCTCACCTACAACGCCTGTGGTGAGCGGGTGCAGTATGAGTGGGGCAAAAAGATTGACGAGCGCGTTGAAACCACCCGCGCTTCCGTTCTCAAAGCCTTGGGGAAGTCGCCTAAAAAGTTCACGGCGGCTTTCACGCTCAACACGACGTATGGCCTCAACCTGCTGCTCACGCAGGTTCCAGCCGGGCGGTTTGCCCGCGTTATCACCACGCATACGGAACACAACTCTGTGTTTCTTTCGACGATGGCGTGTGCGGCGCGCGCGGGCGTCGAGCGGATTCTGCTCGACCGTAACCCTGCCGACGGCAGCCTCATCCTCGACGGCGTCAACCTCACGGATGCTCTTGTCGTCGTCTCGGCGATGAACAACGTCACCGGGGCCACTACCCCCAACCTGGCTGATCTCATCGATGCCACCCACAAGGCGGGTGGCATCGTCATCATTGACGCCGCCCAAGCCATGCCGCACGCGCCTGCCTTGGTCAAAGCCCTTGATGCGGACGCCATCTGTTTTTCCGCCCACAAAACCTATGGGGCCTCCCTGGGGGTTGTCGTTGCCCGCAATGACCTGCTGGCCAGCCTTGACCTCAACTTTATTGGCGGCGGCCAGGTCACTTCTGTCACCGCTGATAGTTACGAACTCCTGCCTGAACTGCACACTCGCCTTGAGGCTGGCTTGCAACCTTGGGGGGAAATCATCGCCCTTGATGCGGCACTGACCTGGCTTGACGGTTTCGCCCGCGGCGCAGGTGAAGCCTTGGAGGTCCGCGAACACCGCCTATCGACCATCTTGCATGCAGGCTTGACGGAAACCGGCAAACTCGATGTGCTCAGCCAGCCTGGATCGTCACTGGTCACCGTGGAGCCGCGCACCGTGGACGGGCACCGGCTGGCCACCTTCCTGTCCAAGGCGGGCATCATGGTGCGGTCCGGGTATTTCTGCGCCCACCACTGGCTCATCGACTTGGGCGGTTACAGCCCGCTGGTCAGGTTCAGCCTGGGCGCCCACACCACTGACGACGACATTGCGCGCACGCTTGACGTGACATCGCGCCTGATGAAGGGCCTGTAACCCATGCTGTGCATTGCATCGTTCATCGTGCTGCTTTTCCTGTCGGCAGTCAGCGCGAGATACCGGAAACTGCTGAAGAAGGCCTGGTATTGCGTTACCCGGCGGGTTACCTTCCGCCCCTGTGACACCACTTTTGGTGAAGAGTTGAAGAACTCGATTCTGGCGCCGTTGGCCCTGCGTAACCCTCGAGCCGTCAAACCGGCCAGTATCGCTATTGAGACGGCCGCCTGGCTCATGGTGGTGTCTATGGTGGTGTCCCTCTACCTGGTTATTGTTGGCGCCCTCAACCTCATCGCTTTTGGCACCTGTAACCGCACCAACCCGGAAGCCTGCGCCCTGGCTGCTGAATCGTGTGCCATTGCCTCTGATGAACCCACCTTCTGGGAGTCCATCCGTAGCGGCGACATTGGTGAAGCGTTCAGCAACGAAATCAACGGCTTGGGGACCACCATCCGCGCCGTGCCTAACCGTTTCCGCAACTGGGATACCGACAACTACCTGCCCGAGTTCGCCTCATACCGGGGCGGATACCGTGAGGGTCTGCCCACTGCCATTGAGGTGATTGATCCGGGCTGCGCCTTCTGCGCTCAACTTTTCCGCAACATGACGGAATCCGGGTTCGACCAAACCCACAACATCACCTACATCGTCTACCCCATCTACCGGCATGGTGAACCCAACTTCCCCAACTCGCCGCTGGTAGCCCAATACTTGACGGCCGTGCGCGTGTTCGAGTCCGACGGCACTCACGGCAACCCTAACAACCCGGGGGACTGGGCGATTCTTGGCCAGATTTTCGGGGAGCACCACCTCCACCAGACGGGTG
>JAITCK010000072.1 GCA_031283115.1 Cellulomonadaceae bacterium
TGCCCCAGCCTGTCCACCCTGCGGGCGATGATGGGCGCGGATACAGCCTGGGCCACCATAAACACGGCAGACACCCGCCCGGCAGCCGCAAAGGATCCCGTGAGCATCTGCACCATGAGCACGATGCCTATACCCACCATGGCCATGGGCGCGCGCGCCAGGGCAGCGGCTGCCGAGAATCGGGCAGCGCCGGGAGTGCGCAGCAGCGCAGAGTAAGGGTTTGTGGGCATCAGATGATGCTCTCACGCATTTCAGCAAAACACCAAACCATCGGCTGGTCTGGTCACGCGCCAAAGAGAAGGCCTAGAGCATAGGTGGCAGCTGCCGCACCATACCCGATAGCGATCTGCCGCAAGGCCCTGGTCAGCGGCGACGTGCCTGACAGCAGGCCGATGATGGCCCCGGTGACGAGTAGGGCCAGGCCGACAAGCCCGGCCGCCAACATGACGGCTGAAATCCCATACATGCCGAAAAGTGAGGGGATTACGGGAATGAAGGCACCCACAGCGAAGAGGCAGAAGGAGGACAAGGCGGCCCCCCAGGCGGTGCCGTGGGATTCGAGGTCGTCTTCCCCGTCCGCAGCAACGTCTGTGTCTAAGGTTTCTAGGCCAGTAAGCACGGCTGTCGCGTGTTGTTCTGCCTCGTTCGGATCCATTCCGCGGGCCCGGTAGACCAGGGCTAACTCGTTGGCGTCAATGTCGAGGTGGGTGACAGCTTCGGCGGCCTGCGGTGATGGGTGGGAGGCTTCGAGTAGTTCGCGTTGGGACCGCACGGAGATGAACTCGCCAGCCCCCATCGACAGGGCGCCCGCCAGCAGGCCAGACAAGCCTGTCAGCAGCACGATCGACTGCGACGCCCCCGACGCTCCGATACCCAGCACGAGGGCGAGGTTGGAGACCAGTCCGTCGTTGACACCGAAGACGGCGGCGCGGAAGGTTCCAGCGAGTTTGTTGCGGCCACGCGCGGCCAGTGACCGGACGACTTCTTCGTGAATCTGCTCATCGGCAGCCATTTGTGAGGTGGCGTCGATGTCATCGGCGTACACGGACCGCGATTCTCGGCGTTGCGCCAGTGCGAGAACGAAAACTCCGCCCAAGTGCCGAGCCAGCCAGCCAAGTAGACGCACGCGCGCTGAACCGCGTTGAGGTTGCCCCACATCGTTTCCCAGCAGGTCAAGCCAGTGTTTTTCGTGGCGGGATTCAGCAGAGGCGATTTCGAGGAGGATGGCCCGTTCTTCGCCGTCGCTCCTGGCTGCCAGGTCACGGTAGACGGCGGCTTCTGCCCGTTCATCAGCGAGGTAGTGCCGCCAGCGTTTGATGTCTTTGGCTGTGCGCTGTTGCGCAGGATGCTGCCCACGTTCATGCCCGGTGTCACCTGACGCTGCCATGCCCTTGACCCTACCTGTTGGGTGGCCTCGGTGGGCGTCAGGCCAGCGCTTGCCGGTCAAGATCGCCTGCAGCCAAACAGCCTCAGTTCAAGACAGTCTCAGTCGAGATAGCCTCAGTCGAAGAGTGTGGGGGTTTCCCACTGCTGCCCGTCACGGCGGGCCTGCGACCGCGTAGGGGTTGCTGCCGATTTAGCTGGCGGCTGGCCAGGTTCTGTCTGCTGGCCGACGGATGCTTCGATGAGGCTGCCGTCTTCAACCCCCCCGCGCCCGGCCGCCCAATCGCGGGCGGCAATCCCGGCGAGTTCGTCGGCGCGTTCATTGAAGGTGTTGCCTACATGTCCGCGCACCCAACGGAATCGTACCGAGCCTGGACGGGCAGCAATAGCGTTGTCGATGCCTTGCACCAGTTCAAGGTTTTTCACGGGCGACCCGCTGGCTGTGCGCCAGCCCTTCTTTTTCCAGCCGGGCAGCCATTCGGTAGCGCAACGGATGGCGTATTGGCTGTCGGATTCGATGAGCAGCGGGTAGTCGCCGGGGTGGGCTTGGATGGCGCGCAGCACGGCTGTCAGTTCACCAATCTGGTTGGTGCCCGATGGGCCGCCACCGGAGTCGAAGTGTCCGCCGTCGTGGTCTACCCAGGCCCAACCCCACGCCCCGCCGGGGTTGACAAGACAAGAGCCATCAGTGCTGACAATCTTCACGGCATCTATTGTGACGCCTGCGGGGCGGCTTAGATGGCTGCCGCGTGTCGGGGGATGGAACGCTTGGCGCGTCGAGGCGTGAGCAGGGCGACAAGACCGCCAGCACACAAGAGGGCTCCGCCCACGGCATACCACATGACGGCCAAGCCGGTGACTGGGTGGCTGGACGTGGGCGGGGTGGCGGTTCCCGGCTCTACGGTGACCACGTTGTTGGGATCGTATTCGTCAACGTCTGCGCGGACTGTCACTGACGCCTGGGCAAGGGTTTCACCGGTGTCTGCATCTTCTGCAGTGAGTTGGTGTTCGCCTTCAGAGGTCAACGTCAAAGCGACAGAGTAGGTTCCTCCGGGTGTAGACATGGTGGCTGTTTTCATGCCTGCGATGGTGATGTCGTCACCTCCCAGAGCGGAGGGCGCCTGGTTTGTGACGGTGACGCGCATACGGCTGGTTCGTGGGGTGGGAACCACCCAGTGGAAGGGCTGCCCGGCTGCTGGACCTGCCGTGCCTGCGCCCAAGAATCCGCCAGACGGAGGGTCGTCGGGGTAGGCGAAGCCTGCGCTACCGGAAGCCAGGATGAGACCGCAACTCAGCGCGAGCGCAGCAATCCCTCGCCCGACAATCCGGCGCAGCGTCAGCATTTTGCCTCCAGTGAACAATGGACTTCACGCATCGCATTGAACGAAATACGCGCCTGCACGTAAATCTCACACAATGCAACATCATTCATATAACACCACCGCTCACATGGCGTCGCAGTCATCCACTCCGCCTGTCGTATTGTTATCAAATCGACATCACACCTGGGGGTGAGATTTCCCTAGGCTCGCGCACCCGGGGTGACCCGTAAAACGATGTCGCCGCGCTGCTGACGGCCAGAAACGATGCGATACAGCGTCTCATGTGTTTGCCCCGGTTCGATGACTTCTTCCCTGACCCCCACCTGCAAACCCTCATGGATGGAAGGGGCTAAAACGACTGGCTCACCGGCAGCATTGGTGACATTTTCTATCTCGCCGAATGACGGGGCGTAAACATAAACGTTAGTGCGAATAGTTCCATCATCTGGCCCGTCACCGATGACATAGTCGGGAAGTTTCGCGCCATCGCCTGGTTCAAGCATGTTACGCAAAGTCACCCTCACCGTAAATACTTGCGAACCATTGGCCAGCGTTTCCGCGTTTTCTATGCGGGTTGACGTGTCCAAGAAGTAGCCGATTTTTGATCCGGTGGTGAGGTTCAAATGGACGCCCACCACCGGCGAAGTTTCCCCAGCGTTCGACGTCACTGTGCCGTGAAGTTCCCCGCTCAGCACCGTGCCTGCCAGGCGACCCTGTTCGCCTTCATCAGCCGACCACACCATGAGTCGCCCCTGGTCGGCGGCAGAAACAAGGGCGTCGACAACGGTGCGGGCATCGGCCCCACCACTGAGCAGGGCAGTGAAGGCCGCCTGTGCCGCCAGGCCAAACACCTCGTCTTGGGTGGCGTTGTCGTCGTATGCCGCGTAAATGCCGGACATGAGGAACTCGGCGGCATTGTTGGCAGTCAAGGTCACCTCATCACCGAAGGGGTCGGTGAAAGTGACCGGGCCTGTGGCTGCAAGCATCCCTTGAAGGGCTACCGGGTCAACAGACAAGACGCCGCTGGGTGTGTCGCCCCGCATTTGTGTCCACATTTGCGCAGCCAGCCGCCCTGTGCGTGGGAAGTCTGGGGTGAAGGTGATGTCTTGCAGGTAGGTGCCCAGGTTGTTCCCCCATAAACCCTGTTCGCTTGAAGTCAGCGGTAGTACGGGGGCGTCAAAGCGGCCAACGTTGGCTGTCGACAGGGTGTCAACAATCTTCACGTTGCCCCGTTCAGCCCGCATCAGCAGGGCGATACCGGGGGTACCGCCGGTAGCCCGTTGTTCAGCGTTATTTTGCGCCAACACCACCCATTCGCGGGGGCCGTTCGCCCCCAACATGGCGGGGATCAGGTCAACAGCGCGGGCTGCCGTGTGGGTGGTCTGCGACACCTGCTCTAACTGTGTTTGCAGGTCATCGGCGGCTGTTGCCAACTCTTCGATAAGCGGGTCGCGGTTGATGGCGCTCACCCGCGCAAGGGCGGCCTCCACCGCAGCATCGGCGGCCACCACATCGTCGTGCACTTGAAGCATGGGGATGAGGTCGAGGCGGCCATTGACGGGGGCCAGGTTCTCGGGGGTGACTACCTGCGCGGCCTGGGACATGCGCGGAAGCACATCGGTGGCTAGGCGGTCGAGAGTTTGCGCCAGCCCGGCGAGGGCGTCGGTGTTGTCGCCTACTACGGGCACGGCGGCAGCGAGACGCCAGAGAGGGCCGGAGGTTGATGCGACTGCTGAGCGGGCGGAGGCTTGGACCTGCGCCAGGTCTGCGGTGGCTGCTTCCGGGCTCTCTCGCAGTTGCGCCTCCAAACCGACCATTCCTGCCGCCGCCTGGCCGAGGGCATCACGCGCACGGACGGCATCACGGGCAAGCAGGCCGCCCAGCCCGGCAACGATGACAACAAGGCCCAGGAAAGACAGTAGGCAGGTCACAGCCACGGGTCGGCGGCGGAAAATCTGCCGAAGTAGCCGCCGTCGCGGGGATGGTTCTGCCGTATCTACGCCGGAAGAGGAGAGGGGGTGCCACTGGTGGTCACCAGCGAACTGGTCTGGCTCGACACATGTTTGCACAGGTAAGCGGGGGGTCAGCGCCGCTGAGCGATCAGAGCGATGACCTGCTGTCCCGTGCCTACCTGCGGTTGATCCGGTTGTGAGCGGCTGAGGCGAAAGGGATGTCGGTGGCCTACTGCTGACTGCTGCCCGCCGCCCGCTAGGACGGCTGTCATCCATGTGGCGGCTGGCGTCGCGGTGGCGTGCCACGTGTTCAATGTGGCGTCCCTCGCCCACGTATCCGGCGTGCGGGCGCGACCCATCACGCGGTTCACTGTGGGCCTGGTGAACCTCGGCCACGTCGTCGCCGTTCACCCATTTACCGTAAGCACGGGTGAAGGCAATCGCCTATGCGGCGCGCCGGTCAGCCCAGGGGAGTTCCCGAGTTGGAATAGTGTCGCTCAACGACCAGCCGTCGAAGGCTGACTCGTGGTTGGCGGCGGCACCATCCGGGCGGGCCTCTTGGAGCACGTGCCGTTGCACACCCATGACACGCAGGCGGGTGCCCAGGTCGATGATGTCGGCGCTGGAATGGACGGTGGGGTCCACAGTGGTGCGAACCTCATGGTCAACACCGGAAGCCAGCACGGCCTCCAGAGACCGCCAGGCAGCCCGGCCAGACGAGGCAACCCCCGTCACGTCACCGTACTTTTCCGGCAGGTGCTTGATATCCAAGCCAACCCAGTCGACTTTCCCATCGGCCAGCAGGCGTTCCAGACGACGGGGCCAGGGACCGCCCGTGTGCAAACCCACCTGGAAACCCAAGCCCCGCACTTGGTCTATCGCCGCAGGCAGGGCCGTAGACAGGGTGGGTTCCCCGCCAGAAAAAATGACCCCGTCGAGCAGGCCGCGTCGTCGGGCAAGAAAATCCGTGACCGCCGTCCACGACATGATGCCGGGGGCACGCGGATCCAAGATGGCGTCGTTGTGGCAGTAGGTACACCGCCACGGGCAGCCCTGCAAAAAGACGACAGCAGCCAACTTGCCCGGCCAATCCACTGTAGACATTTTGACCAGCCCCGCCACCGTGGGCGCTACCGCAGATGGTGCGGGAGCGCTACAGCAGGGGATGGTCACGGTGGGCTGCGTCATCGTCATATCACGTCATCAGACTGCTGCGAGAGCAGGCTCTTTGAAGGTGACGCGCTCGTGGAATTCGCCCTGCTTGCCCGTGTTGAAGGAGGAGACGGGGCGCAGGTAGCCCATGACGCGGGTCCACACTTCAGTGTCACGCTTGCAGGTGGGGCAAGTGTGCTGTTCACCGGCCAGATAGCCGTGGATTTCACAGACGGAGAAGGTGGGGGTGACGGTGATGTAGGGCAGGCGGAAGGATTCTAGGGACCGCTTGACCAGGGTTTTGCAGGCTTCGGCGTCGGAGACGCGCTCGCCCATGTAGAGGTGGAGCACGGTGCCGCCCGTGTACTTGGTTTGCAACTCTTCTTGCATTTCTAGGGCTTCGAAGGGGTCGTCGGTGTAGCCGACGGGCAGCTGGGAGGAGTTGGTGTAGTAGGGCTCGTCAGGGGTGCCAGCCTGGATGATGTCGGCGTAGCGTTTCTTGTCTTCGCGGGCGAACCGGTAGGTGGTGCCTTCGGCGGGGGTGGCTTCCAGGTTGTAGAGGTGGCCGGTGCGCTCTTGGGCGTCTACCATGCGGGCACGAATGTGGTCGAGAACGTCCACGGCCAGCAGGCGGCCACCATCGGACGTGATGTCTTCTTTGTCGCCGGTGAAGTTGCGGATCATTTCGTTGACGCCGTTGATGCCGATGGTGGAGAAGTGGGATTCCAGGGAGCCCAGGTAGCGGCGGGTGTAGGGGAAGAGTCCGTCGTTCATCAGGCGTTGCACGGTGGCGCGCTTGGTTTCCAGGGATGCCACAGAAATGTCGATGAGCCGGTCGAGGGCTGCGGTGAGACCGCCCCAGTCGCCAGCGTGTAGGTAGCCCAGGCGGGCCATGTTGAGGGTGACCACGCCGATGGATCCGGTTTGCTCGCCAGACCCGAACAGGCCGTTTCCGCGCTTGAGGAGTTCGCGCAGGTCAAGTTGGAGGCGGCAGCACATGGATCGGACGTCGCCGGGGTTGAGTTCAGAGTTGAGGAAGTTTTGGAAGTAGGGGGTGCCGTACTTGGCCGTCATCTCAAAGATTTTGGTGGCGACGGGGGAGGCCCAGTCGAAGTCGGGGGTGATGTTGTAGGTGGGGATGGGGAAGGTGAAGGCCCGGCCTGCGGCGTCGCCTTCCGTCATCACGTCGACGAAGGCCATGTTGATCATGGCCATTTCTTGCGTCAGGTCGCCGTAGGTGAAGTCGGCCAGGTCTTCGCCGCCGATGAGGGGCTGGTCGTCTTTGAAGTCGTCGGGGCAAACCAGGTCAAAGGTGAGGTTGGTGAAGGGGGTTTGGGTTCCCCAGCGCGACGGCACGTTGAGGTTGTAGACGAGTTCTTGGATGCCTTGGCGCACCTGGTCATACGACAGGTTGTCGAGGCGGACGTAGGGGGCCATGAGGGTGTCGAAGGAGGAGAAGGCTTGCGCGCCCGCCCACTCGTTTTGCAGGGTGCCCAGGAAGTTGACGATTTGGCCTAGGGCGCTTGAGAAGTGGCGGGGGGGCTTGGAGTCGATTTTTCCTTGGACACCGCCGAAGCCTTCGTGGAGCAGTTGGCGCAGGGACCATCCGGCGCAGTAGCCGCCGAGCACGTCGAGGTCGTGAACGTGAATGTCGCCGACGCGGTGGGCTTCACCGAGTTCGGGTGTGTAGATTTCGTCCAGCCAGTAGTTGGCGGTGATTTTGCCAGCCATGTTGAGGATGAGCCCGCCCAGGGAGTAGCCCTGGTTGGCGTTGGCTTTGACCCGCCAGTCTGACCTGTCGAGGTATTCGTTGACGGTGCTGGCGACGTCCACACTGCGGCCCATGTCTCAAGTCCTTGCTTACTCGTTGATGTCCGATGGCAGGCAGGCGTGGGCTATGGGAGCCGGTGGCCTGTTCGTTTCGGCATGTCGCGCCGGTAACGGTACTGTCATCGCTGTAACTACCACGGTGTAACTTCCGCGATGACACCTATCAAACCACAACATCTAGGGCAATGCACGGCAACTGACACCACATGTCGTATCAAATGTGCAATAAATCACATTTTGTCGATACCCACCAAGAGCATCACACGGTGCGGAAACCCTCGGCCTTCACAGCAGCAACGATGGTGTCGCAGTGGGCGTGGCCTTTGGCTTCAATCTCCAAGGTGACCGTCGCATCGAACACACCCAAGGCCAAATCCATGCGTGAATGACGCACCTCAACAATATTGCCGCCCGCTTGACCCACAACAGCCACCAGCCGGGCCAACGACCCCGGCCTGTCATCAAGTAACGCCCGAAGTTGCAGGTAACGGCCCG
>JAITCK010000152.1 GCA_031283115.1 Cellulomonadaceae bacterium
AGCCCCACCAGGTCGAGGCATACTTCTTGTACACCTCGGCCTTGACCCGCACCACCGACGCATTGGCGCTCTTGTTCACCGATTCCTCAGTGATCGTCAACCTGATCTGACCACCCTGAGAACCAGTATTCACAGTCCACTGAGCCATGTTGTACCTCCTAAGAGAACACCGGTTGGCCGGTGCGGGAACTGAGTCGGATCAGGGCGGAAAGCAGGCGGGCGAGGTCGTCGATGCTGGAACGGGATAGGTCGATGGGGCCGCTGCGGGCGAGGGCAGCCAGGGAGCGGGCAGACAGGTCAACCGTCTGCGATTCTGTGCGTGAGGGGCTGAGGTCGCGGGTAACGGTACGGACAAACTCGCTGGCCCGTTCCAGGGGGACGATAGCTTCACGGCGGGAACGGTTATCGCCGATCATGGCGAGTTGCGGGCCGGTGGTGATGCCGCCGTTTGCGAGTTTCGGAATCCGCAAGCCGGGCCATACGCCACCGTTTGCCATCGCCCAGTGCACGTGATTGAAGTGCATGGCCCTGGTGACTGGAGCCCACCCATTGAAGGGTTTGCCCTTGTAGATTTGCCGGGCACCTGCCGGGGAGAAGATGAGCTCGTGGGAGTGCGGATAGTTTTCCGCTAGCCAGTTGAACACGTCCATGCGGGGGGCCATGTCTACAGCGCGGCCTTGACCGTGCATCGACGGAGAGCCCACGGCGGTGATCGCGCCGGGCCTCATAGTGGAGGTGATGGCCAGGCCAGGGAAGGCGGAATGCAGGATGGATACCATCTTCTGGTAGCCCATCCCAGCGCCCTTGCCGGTGGCGGCGACAGCCTTTTTACCGTCGCCAGCGAACCAGCCTTTTACCCAGTCGGTGAGGCCGCCCACCCACTGGCCGGGCATACCGCCTACCAGTTGACCGAAGTCACCGCCGCCGATGGCTTTGACGGCCGCAGCGACGGGTTGACGGATGAGGTCAATCATCGACGCGACAGGATCGGCAAGGAACTGGCCTACGGCACTGGCCGCGTCTTTAGTCCAGTCCCACGCCTTGGCGCCCTTGTCTTTGACCCAGTTCCAGGCGTCGCCAGCCCAACCGAACACGCCGCCAGAGGCGAACGCCTGCCGGGGGCCGGCCATCTGTGCGAGTAGGTCACGCAGGCGCCCGCTGCGGGCTGCCATGTTCATTAGGGCGACCATGCGGGGGCCACCGATGGCGCGCGTCCACTCAGGCCGCATGATGGCTTCGCCGCCGGACAGGTCGAGGAGGCCGCCTGTGGGCGAGTAGAAACGGTGCACGTCACGGCCCGGCGTGTAGCCGGGCATGACGCCACCGCGCGCGAAGGCCAACGGTTTGATGTCGGGCATCCGCAGGGACATGCCCACCTTTTCGGCGATCATGTCAAAGGTCTTTTTGATGCCCTTGCCGTACACCGTCTCAATGACAAAGTTGATGGGCTTAGCAGCGAATCCTTTGATCTTGTCCCATGCTGTACTCACGATGGACGGCACCTTGGCGAATGCCTCGCCGACAGTGCCCAGAGCGGACTTGAGTGGGGTGAAGATTTTGTCGTTGACCCACTGCCAGGCTGCACCGAGGGTGTCTTTGACGCCGCGAGTGAACGGGGCCATCATCTGTAGGCCAGCAGTGAGCAGGTGGCCGCCCGCACCAACAATCCCGGCAACGATGGCTTTGATGACACCCCCGATAGCGCCGAGCAGCGGAGGGATGATCTGAGGGGCAGCCGTCACTAAGGCCATGAACATGGTCAGTGATCCGCCGATCAACTGCGGGGCAGCGCCACCCAGGCCGACGATCAGAGATTCGATGATCTGAGGTAGGGCGTCGATCAGTGGCGGGATGATCTGAGGGACAGCGTCAACAATGGCCATCAGCGCTGACGTCGAGGCGTCAATGAGTAAGGGGATCGACCCGACAAGGAACCCGATGATTCCCGTGATGATGCCGGGCAGGGCTCCGAGCAGGGGCGGAAGAATCTTAGGGATGGCGTCGATGAGGACGCCGAACATTCGCATCCCACCCTTGAGGAGGACAGGGAGGGACCGGTCGAGCCCGTCAACCAGGCCCGTGGCGAGTTGGGGCGCCGCATCGACCAGGTCAGGTAGAGCCGTGATGACGCCAGCCACCACGCCCCCGAGCAGCATGACCCCGCCATCAGTCAGGTCGGGTAGGGCAGCGATGAGTCCATCAACCAGGCCGATAGCGGCTGTCACTGCTGCAGGAATGAGTTGGGGCGCCGCTCCTGCAACGCCCTGGATGAGGGCAACAATGACGTCCATACCGGCCACGGTCAGGTCAGGAATGACCTCCAGCAGGCCGCTGGTCAGGTTGAGCACAATGGGCACGGCGGCAGCCATCAGGGACGGCGCCGCGGTAGCGATCCCTTGCACCAGGCCGAGCACCACCGACGTACCCAAGTCGAGCACATGCGGAGCGATGCCGGCCAGAGAACCAACCAGTTGGGTGATGACGGACGGGGCTACGGCGGCGACGTTCTCAATGATGGGCCCAATGTTGTGAATGACAGCTTCGAAAGAGGTGACCAGGTTGTCAGTGAGTAGGCCGACGTCAGCATCCGCGTTTCCCAGGCCAGCGACCAGGTTGGAGTAGGCGGCTGACAGCATCCCCAACGACCCGGAAATGGTTTCGAAGGCTTCACGTTCGAAGTTGCCCGCATACTGGGCGGTCTGGTCGAAGAACATCTGCATCGCCACTTGAGATTTCTCAGCTTGTGAGGCGACATTCCATTTGAAGTTGATGCCTTTTTCCAGGGCATAAGCCTCAATAGAGGTGGCATTCATGGCGACGCCCAAGTTGTCCATCATCGTGAAGTTGCCTTTGGCGGCACCAGCGACAGAATCCATCGCAGCGCCCATATCTAGGCCCATCACGGAAGCGACATCGGCAGCCCGCTGCATAGCCTTGGACGTCAGATCAAGAGCCTGGCGTTGTTCTACGCCTGAGCCTTGGAATAAGGCGCCCATTTTGTTGGCTGTCGCCAGATAGTTTGACTGGCTGATGCCGAGGGTTTTGTAAGCTTGAGCGCCCTTGTCAACCATGGTTTGGGCGTAGTCACCAAACACGGCATTAGCGCCGCCGAGGTTCTGTTCTAGTTGACCAAACTGGTTGATGACATCCTTAGTGAGTTTGGTGGCGCCAGCGCCCGCAGCCACCAGGGAGGCGGCAGCGACTACGCCGACCTTCTTGAGGGCGCCACCGAAACTGCTGGAGAACTTGCCGCCAGTTTCAGCACCAGCAATCTCACCGGCTTTCCCGCCGTTGAGTTGAGCAGCGAGTGCTTTGGCTCCACCCTCAAAGGTGGGCAGGATGCGTAGTGCAGCGGTACCGACGGACGCGGCCATCACTCACCCCCTGCTCCTGTCGTGCGGCGTCGTGCAATGCCGCACGACAGGACGGGGTGGTGGTTACAGGAGGGCGTTGAGGATGCCCGCGTCGCCGTTGTCGAGCCGGTCGGGTTGACGGTTGTCCCAGGGGCGGGGCCATTTGGCTGCTTCATCGCTGCTGAGCAGGTCGATGAGGGTGGCTAGGGCTGTGGCTTCACGGCTTTCAGGCCAGGCCCATCCGTTGACGGCGGCTGCTAGGTGGCTGCTTGGGTCTTTGACGAGTTCGAGGGCGAGCCTGGTGACCTCACGCCAGTCGGTGAGGTTTGCCGGGGTGGGGGCGGGCATCTGGAACCGGGTACGCCAGTCGTAGGCGACTGGCCCGGGATGCTCCCGCAGCCACCGCGCGGCGGTCAGGATTCCGGGAGGCTCACGTCGCTGTCGTTGTCGGCGGTGAACCAGTCCACAAGTACCTGCTGGCCGTCCTGCGGGGGCAGGGCGTCGAAAGCGGCCAAACTATCGGCAGATGCGACGCGGGCGAGCAGGCGAGCGGCCACGCGGGCGCCGCCTTCAGCGTAGGAATCGGCGGCGAGCATGACGCGCATGTCACCGGCTGTCATGGACTCTTGAAAGGAGGGCAGCATGTGCATCCGACCGTCCATGCCGGGGAAGTGGAAGGGCGCGGGTGCGGCAGCCGGGGGCAGGTGGTCTTGCGGGGCTTTGGGGCCGCGCATGGGCGGCAGCACGGGGGTGGTGGCCGCAGCGAAGCCGGTGAGTTCTTCCTGCATGGCGGGGGCGTGGTGCGTAGCGGGGACTGCGGGGGTGAAGGTGGTGGTGGTTTCCATGATGGGTTCCTTGGGTGGTGTGGATGGGTTGGCGTGTGGATGGTGGTTACGCCTGCCTGGCGTCCACACGGCGCCAGGCAGGCGGGCTTTTAGGAGGCGTCGGCGGCGGTGGCGCGGAAGATTTTTGCGGAGCCTTCTTTGCCGGTGCGCGGGTCGGCGATCTTGTCGGACGGGTAGGCCCGGTAGGTGACGCCGTAGGCGGATACTTCACCGTTTTGCATGGTGCGTGATTCAACTTCGGAGACCTGGCCCTTGTCGATGTAGTAGCGCTCGATGAAACGGTCACCGTCAGCGTTGGCGAGCAACACGGTGAAGCACAGGGGGGCACGCTTGCCGGTGGCAGAGGGGACGATTACCTGAGTACCGTCGGCGTCCACGTCGGTGGCGTAGTAGGCCTCAAGGACGGCCTTGTTGGTTTCGATGAGGGTGGTCTTGTAGGTGAGGCCGGATTCGGTGACGATTTCGAGCGCCACTTCGCCCCACTGGTCGACGTGCTGGTTGGTGGATCGGTCAAGATTCTGTTCGAATCCGTCTTTGCTGTAGCGGCCCAGGTGTGTCCAGGCGGGGTCAACTTCAGACATTTTGGTGGTGGCGTCTTCGGGCGCCTGGCAGCCGGTGGCGCCTACGTGGATGTCTCCACCGAGCACGGCCATAGCACCCCAGTTGAGGGGGTCTTCGCTGCCTCCGGCAGAGCCTACGGATGCTTTGGGGGTGATGGGGATGACGGGGTTGTCGATGGGGTCGTTGGCCATGACAGTTTTCCTTTGCGTGAGTGGGTTACAGGTGAGGTGAGTTGGTGAAGATGATCAGGTCAGCGGTGAGATAGCGCAGGGGTTCTACTTCGCCGTCGATGGGGATGGGTCGGGAGGCTGTACAGGCCAGAACGGGCCGCCCTCCGGTCATGGCATCAAGGGCACGGCGGACGGCGGCCGCCAACCTGTCGGCGATGTTCTCGCTGGGCGCCCACACGTTGACGCCCAGCCGGGCGGTTGAGCGGACATCGTCGAGGGGTTCGCCGCCGTCGTCGCGCACGATGACCTGACAGGTGTGGTCTAGGTCGGCGAGAGCGCTGGCGGTGAGTTTGACGTCCCCTACATGGACGTCGTCGCGGAAGGCAGGGCTCAGGCGGTCGGGGGCGTCCAGGTAGTGGACTACAGCGGCGGTGAGGCCTGGCCACGGGGTGGCAGGGCGGGCAGGTTCAACGAATCCGGCCATCAGATTTTCGCTTTCCCGATAGCCCGGTGTAGGACGCCATGTTTGGCTTCTACCTTGGCTGCGTGCGGAGCAGACGCGCTAACCCGCCCGATGGCGCGGGTACCGTCTTTTGATGTGCCTACGTGGGACTTGATGGAGTCCCGGTAGGTGCCGGTGACAACAGGTGCGGAAGCCCGTGCAGCGGCGGCCGCGTTGTCAGCGGCCGTCTTGAGCAGTTTGCGGGTCTCTGGGTTGTTGAGCACGGATCGAACGCCCGCATTGTCAAGGTCGACGTAGAAGTCTTTTTTACCCACGGTCAGCCTCCCGTCCGGGTGGCGGCCAGGTGAATGACTGTGCCAATGTGTTGGCCTGTCCAAGGGCTTACCCAGTGGGCTGGGTCACCGGTGACGTCATAGCAGACGCCGCCGATGATCAGTTGATCGTCGCTGGTGATGTGGACGTCGGCGGTGAAGTAGGCGACCGGCTGGGTGACTACTTCACGCACGCCCGGCTGGGCGCTTTCGCGTGACCCTCCAGGATCCAGGCCACACCTGGCATCGAGCACAGTGTCGATAGTCTCGTAGACGGGCCGGTTGGCGGCCCCGTACCCGGTCAATTGTTTACGGCGCCTGGTGACGGGCAGGCCGTGAGTGAAGTTCAGCATCACCACTCCGTCCCGTAGTGGCCGCTGCGGCCCGTGGTGATGGCGATGGATGTCATTCCGCCGCGTATCCGGTAGGGGCGCAGCATGTCCTTGTCGCTGGCGATGAGCATGATGCTGGACTGGTTGCGGGCACTGAGGTTCATGGTTTCCGCGAACGGCCCCACAT
>JAITCK010000051.1 GCA_031283115.1 Cellulomonadaceae bacterium
GACTACACGGAAGTGACCCTGACCCCGCGCGAGGGTGTCACCTGGTCAGATGGGCAAAAACTCACTGCCGACGATATTGCGCACACCTACCAGATGCGTATGGACAATGCGGACCTCGACATTACCTCTCTCAACATCACCAACGTGGCGATGGACAACGGCAAGGTTGTTGTCAGTTTCAAAGATCCCATGTACGTGCGCCAAAGCCCAGTGCTTCATGTCCGCGTACTGCCCAAGCATTACCTGGAAACCATCGCCAACCCCGCCACAGACCCCATGCTGGAGATCATCGGTACAGGGCCGTACACGCTGACCTCTTTCGCCACGCAAGGCGTAGTGCTGGATGCGCGCGACGACTGGTGGGGCGGAAACCTGGCTGTGCCTCAGTTGACCTTCGTCTCCTACGACAGCAACACTGACATGGCAGCCGCCCTGGCCAGCGGCGAGGTCGACTGGGCTCAGTCCTACTTTGCCGACCCCCAATCATCCTTCATCAGTTTTGACAGTGCCCACAACAAGCAGTGGACCCCGACTGCTCTCGGCATTGACGTCCTCTTCGTCAACACCACAACGGCACCCTTCAACTCTGTCGCCTTCCGACAAGCCGTCAACAAGGTCATTGACCGTGAAGCCCACCGTGAAATCGCCCGTCAAAACGCCGTACCCCCTTTGACATCAGTGACCGGCCTTCCCTCCCCTGCTGGCGACCCCTTTATTTCCTCCGAGTTTCAGGGCACACACTTTGCCGTGGACCTCCACGGCGCACAAAAAATCCTCACCGACGCGGGATACACCGGTGTGGGCAGCAACCTGGTGGACCCTGACGGCAATCCGGTGACTTTCACCCTGTCCGTACCCCAAGGGTGGACCGACTACATTGCTGGCGCCTCGCTGATCATCCGGTCTGTTCAAGCCCTAGGAGTCACCGCAACCATCGACGTCACCAGCGCTGACGAATGGGCAACAAACGTTGCCAACGGCACCTTTGACGCCACCTTCCACTGGACTGACACCGGCGCCACACCCTTTGACATTTACGACAACACGATGGGCGGCCAGTGGCTTCGACCCATCGGCCTTGCAGCCGGTTACAACTTTGGCCGGTTCGACGACACCGGCAGTGCCACCCTGCTGCAGGAGTATGCGCGGACAACCAGCGATACCGTGCGTCAGCGTGCCCTCACCGGTATTCAAGAGACCTTTGTCAACCAGGTTCCTGCCATGCCGGTAGCCGCACGCCCCTTCTTCATCAGTTACAACACCCGGCATTACACCGGCTGGCCGGACGACGACAACGCATACATCGTGTCCGATTTCACTCGACCGTGGATGCTCATGGTTCTCCAACACCTGCGCGCTACCCGCTGACAACCTGCCGCCAGCACTGCAAGTTTCGCCGGTAAGACGGCGAGTATTACCGTGCAGGTCACGCCCCGCGTTATATGGTGAAGCAGTGAGTAAAACGAAGGTTCGCACCATTCAACGCATTGCTGCTCTCTTGGTCGGTGCCGCCCTGGCCGGTGTTGTTGCCTTCGGCTGCAGCCCCAGCGGTGGTGACTCTTCACCGACCTCCGGCGTCTCCGATACGGCAAGCCCAGGTTCCGGTGAGGCAAACCTGGAAGAACAGATGCTCAACAACGGCATCGCCCAGGCTGAACAGGGACGATACGACGATGCGGTAGCCACTTTCACGGCACTCTTAGCGCTCAACCCAGAAAGTCAGTATGCCCTCTACAACCTTGGCCTCATCGCCTACATGCGCGGCGACCTCGAGCAGGCGGTGTCCTACTACGACCGTGCCCTAGCCATCGACCCCACCTGGACGTCAGCCATGTACAACAAGGCCATCGCCCTGGAAACGCTAAACCCTGAGCAGGCCATCGACCTGTATGAGCAGATTGTGGTGATCGACCCGGAAGCCTCGACAGCCTTCTGGCGGTTGAGTTTCCTCCTCGAAGCCGCAGGCGACACCGAGCGGGCACAATCCACCTTCCAGCAGGCTATCGACCTCGACCCCAGCCTAGAAACGATGGATCCACCTGAACGCCCATCGTCGGAAGAACCCGCTGACGGCGACGGGGAGGGCCAGTGACCGCCGCTCCCAAGTCGTCCACGGCAACCGGGGCCAGGGCTGCGGTCGCCAAGGCGGCAGGCAAGGCCGCCGCAGCGTCCACAACGACGGCGAGGAAGACCACCGCCGTCAAGCCTGCACCAGCAAAAAAGGCCGCGCCGACTAAGGCTGCAGCGGCTAAGGCTGCTCCAGCGAAAACCGCAAGCCCCGCCAAGTCTCCGGCCCGCAAGCCGTCGGCGGCAAAAGCCCCCGCGACCAAAACAGCAGCAAAGACCCCGGCAGCGAAAGCAGCCCCGGCCCGCGTGCAGCAGCCTCCACGCTTCACCGTGTTCACGCCCTCGCACAACCCGCAATATTTGGGTGACTGCCTCGACGGTCTGCTGGCGCAGACGGCGCAAGACTGGCAGTGGGTGGTCTACCTCAACGGAGGCGCAGAATGGACGCCGCCGGTCAACGACCCCCGCATCACCATCGCCTCCACGGAAGCCTCCCTGGGAGTGGGCGCGGCCAAGGGGCGGGCCTGCGCCCTGGCCACCGGCACCTACCTGGTGGAACTCGACCACGATGATGTGCTGCTGCCCACGGCCCTAGAGAAAATCGCTGAAGCGTTCGAAGGGGCTCCTGCCGCGTCGCTCGTGTACAGCCAGTGCGCGATGATGCGGGCCGACGGCTCGCGGGAAGAAACCCGCTACCGTGACGGCATCGGCTGGGACTACCGGGATGTTGTCGTCGGCGACCGCGTGCTGCAATACCCGGTGGCCTTCCTGCCCACGCCGCACAACGTGTCCTACATCTGGTATGCGCCCAACCATGTGCGAGCCTTCCGCCGTCAAGCCTACGAAGAGGTGGGCGGCTACGACGCCAGCCGGGACATTCTTGACGACCAAGACATGATGAGTCGCCTCTACCAGTGGGGTGACTTTGTCCTCATCGACGAGTGCCTGTACTTGCAGCGGATGCACGCCTCCAACACGCAGCATGACAGCGTGCTCAATGCCCGCATCCAAAGCGAAACCATCGACCTGTACGCCCGCTACTTCCAAGGCAACGCGGCCGCCTGGGCTAGGCGTCAAGGTCTGCTCTGCCTGGACATGGGTGCCGCCCACAACCGCGCCCCCGGCTTCCTGGGCGTAGACCAGTTCGAGGGTGCAGGCGTCGACATTGTGGCCACCCTGCCGGGGCGAATGGATTTGCCCGACGGGTCGGTCGGTGTGATTCGGGCCTTCGACTTTTTTGAGCATGTGTCCGACAAGATCGGCCTCATCAACGAGCTGTACCGCCTGCTGGCGCCGGGGGGGATCCTCATCAGCCGCACCCCCTCCACGGATGGGCGTGGAGCCTTCCAAGACCCCACCCATTGCGCCTTCTACAACGAAAACTCCTTCTGGTATTACACCGACCAGAACCTGCGCCAATACATTGCCGGCCTGGACGTGCGCTTCCAGGTGTCCCGTCTGACCACCTTCTTCCCGTCGCCGTGGCATCAGCAGCACAACATCAGTTACGTGGATGCCTTCCTCATCAAGCTCCCCGACGGCGGCCCCCGCAACGCGGGCCCCATCACCGTCTGATCCGCTTCCCGCTCGCCCTTGCCCTGCGGGGCTGCCGGAAATCTGCATGTCAGCGCATCTGTGAAATGCCTGTTAGGTACACAGTGAAACGCCTAACAGAAAGGCGGTGAAACGCCTAGTAGGAACCCATTGCCGCTGGTAGACTTCCTGCGTGCCCTACACTCGTCGCGTCATAGATTCTGTGCTCGATGACATGCTCCCCCACCTGGCTGCGATTGCGCTTGTCGGTGCTAAAGGAGTCGGGAAAACAGCGACGGGCAAGCAACGCGCGGCCAGCATCCTCGACCTCAGTGTCGAACGGCAACGCGCCACCCTGGTCGGCGATATCGACCACATCGTCCACTTGCCGCCGCCGGTCCTCATTGACGAGTGGCAACTGCTTCCGTCAGTGTGGGATCGCGTCAAGAACGCCGTTGACGACGACAGGAGCGGAGGGCAGTTCCTCCTGGCCGGTTCAGCTGGTGTCACCCCAGGCGTCCGCATCCACTCTGGCGCGGGCCGCATCGTCCGTTACACCATGCGCCCTCTGTCCCTGGCAGAACGCGGAATCTCAGAACCAGCCGTCTCTCTCCGTGAGCTGCTGGACGGCGGGAAACCGGATGTCTTCGGCCAGACGTCAATCCGCCTCACCAACTATGTTGACGAAATCTTGGCTTCCGGTTTCCCTGGCATCCGAGAGGCCTCTGACCGCGCCCGTCGCAGCCTGCTCAACGCCTACATCAGCCAAATCGTCGAACACGATCTCCCTGAAAATGGCGTTGACGTGAGACGTCCGCGCGCACTGACCGCCTGGTTACGCGCCTACGGTGCCGCCACTGCAACGGACGCGAAATACTCGACCATTCTTGACGCAGCAACAGCCGGGGAAGACGACAAACCGGCGCGCGCCACCGTCGACTCCTACCGGGAACACTTGACGCGCCTCTTCGTGCTCGACCCGATACCCGCCTGGATTCCAACGCTCAACCCACTGAAACGCCTCACAAAAACTCCGAAACATCATCTGGTGGACCCTGCCCTCTCGGCACGAATGGCTGGCGTCGGAAAGGACGGCCTGATGATGGGTGAGGGAGAACGGGTCGGCACTGACACAGGAACCTGGGTCGGTGCGCTGTTCGAATCACTCGCCGCACAAAGCGTCCGCGTGTATGCCGACGCTGCCGAAGCGGAAGTCGGTCACCTGCGCACCCAGGACACCACCCGCGAAATCGACCTCATTGTCGAAAGTGATGACCGGCGAATTGTCGCTATCGAAGTGAAACTCGCCGACACTGTCGGCGACCATGACGTGCGGCATCTCAACTGGCTGCACCAGCAGATCGGCGACCGCCTCGCCGACAAAATCATCATCACCACCGGCCCCTCCGCCTACCGCCGCACCTCCGACGGCGTCGCCGTCATCCCCTTGGCACTACTCGGGCCGTAATAGGAACGCTGCTGGCCGTAACTCCGCTATGGGGTCTCCTGCCGCCATTTGTCGCGGTTGCTGGTGTGGGGTGTGGGGTGAATGGTTCACGGAACGCTGCCGCCAGAGGCGTTGATGACATCTGGCGTACCGCAATCGACTCCTGGTGTGCCGCCATGCGGGCGGCCCACCTTTCACCGGCCACCATCGACGTGCGCTGTTACCACCTGCGTCGGCTGGCGCGAGAAACCCGCCGCCGTACCCCCTGGACGGTCACGACAGCCGACCTGCTGGCCTGGATGAACGCCCACCGCTGGGGACGCGAAACGGCCCGGTCCGTTCGCAACTCGCTGCGCCGCTTCTGGGCGTGGGCGGTTGCCACCGGGCAGGTCAAACGGAATGTGGCCGACGGGTTGCCACCCATCGCCCCACCCTTCTCACTCCCCCGACCGGCCGCCCCTGCCGTTGTCGCCGACGCTATCGAGCACGGCGACGCACGGGTTGTGGTCATGCTGAGGCTGGCCAACGAGTTAGGGATGCGGCGCGGCGAGGTTACCGTCGTCCATCCCCGCCACGATGTTGTCCGTGACGCTGCCGGATGGTCCCTGATTGTTCACGGCAAGGGGGCGCGCAACCGCATCCTCCCCCTGCCCGACGACCTGGCCGCCCTGCTGCGGGCCGCCCCGGACGGCTACCTTTTCCCTGGCCTCACGGACGGCCACCTGTCCCCGCACTGGGTGGGCACGCTGGTGTCCCAAGCGCTGCGCGACGGCACAACCATGCACCAGCTGCGGCACCTGTGTGCCACCGAAATCCACGACCAAACCCGTGACCTGCGGCTCGTGCAAACCATCCTCGGCCACGCCTCGCTGGCGACCACGCAACGCTATGTCGCCGTCAACGAGGCCACCCTGCGCACAGCCCTCCAAGCCCGCTCAACCCGCTGGAACGGAGCCGGTTGACCCGCATTTAGCGCCCATACTTGCAGGTTCGGCTGGAGCCGACGGCCAAGACGGCGCCCAAGGCTCCCAAGGTGCTCCCGGCGTGGCCGGGCAAGACGGCGCTCAGGGCGCCCAGGGTGACGCTGGCGCTGATGGTGCCCAAGGCCCGCAAGGTCAAAACGCCGCGCTTGCCGGTGGATACTTCTATTCGACGTATACGAACCTGAGCTATTACGGCGGCACCGCCACTTGGGCACCCGGTATGGCCATTCAGTTGATGAATAGTTCGAACATTTATGCGCAAGATGGATATACTCCACCGAGTTCTTCCACAACGAGCGGTAACACCAATGCGTCGAATCCATCCGGCAATACTGGCGTCACCCTCACGCAGGGAACCTACGAGCTCTCATACATGCTCGCTGGCGACCTGTGGACTTGTACCACAGGAACGAATCTGAGTGGATGTTCGAACCAGGGTAACGTGTACTCGAACACCTGGGTTCTTTCGACCTACCTCACCTCGGCGGCAAGTGGAGAGATACCAGGCTCAAGGATAGGTACTCAACTTCCGACAACAAGCACCAACAGCAACCTCGGCACGCAATGGTTGTCGATAGCAAACAGCATCACCATCACCGTTGGTGCGGGTGGTGACACGATCACCTTGAACGCCGGTCAGAACGGCTACCGTGGCGCCTTGGGCGGAAACCAGCCGAGTGGCAGCACGGTAATGGCCTCCATCAACGTCGAACGTGTCCAGTAACGATACGCCCACGTCCCGATCCACTCACCCTCGTGGTGCTCGCTGCCGCGGGGTGGTCGGGAGCAACCGCTGGGCAGAGCAGCACTGGGAGCGCAAAGTCTGATTGAGTGTGATAAACCGTTGCATCTGAACGCTTTATCACACTATCGCCTATCCCTGAAGGAGATAATCGCCCTGACCTGTGGTTTCTTAGGTTTGTTTAGTCCTGTTTATGTGCGACTGCGACCTCGTTGCGAACCTACTGGACGCGGGTGACGTTCATGGACCAGACGACGTTGACGTTGGACGGTGACGTGGTACCGGTTTGGCTCGGGTCCACGTAGATGGTGTTGGACGTGCCAGAAGTCGGGTCCATCCAGATGTAGAAGGTCTGCCCGCCGGAGGGAACGGTGAGGGTGATCGACCGGGTCATCTGCGTGATGGTGTTGTTCGCAGGTGGCTGGAACGTCCAGGTCTTCGATCCCAGCACCGTGTTGCCCGACGACGTGGACGTCGACAGGCTCGCCTGCATCCAGGTGATGCCACCAGAGCCGTCAATCGCGTCGCCCTGCACCGTATAGGTAATCACCCACACACCCTGCGACAGGGTCACACCGTTACCCGACAAGGTCGGTGCCGGAGCGCCCGCTGAGCTATACGTTGAGCCCGTGTAGAACAGGGGCAGCACGCCCGTGCCGTAGGTGCCGTTGCCGTTAGTGCCACCCGACGTGGTCCCTGTGCCACCCGACTGGTAGAAGTAGCCGCCAGCCAGCGAACCACTGACACCCTGGACACCTTGTGCGCCTTGGGCACCGTCAGCGCCCGCAG
>JAITCK010000188.1 GCA_031283115.1 Cellulomonadaceae bacterium
CACGCAAGATTGACAACGAAGCGGTAACGGCTGCCTATATTTTTGCCGCGCTCGGTGTGAGTGTCCCGACGGTGAAGTCGTTGTCGGTTCCACAAAAACGTGAGGTTCGACCCCATGAAAATCCTTGTTATCAACTGCGGCTCCTCATCGCTGAAATACCAGCTGATGAACCCGCAAACCCACGAGGTTTACGCCTCCGGCATCTGCGAGCGCATCGGCATCGACGGCCTGCTCACCTACCAGCGCCCCGGCCAGCCCAAAATCAAGGCCGACCACGCCATGCCCAACCACAGCAGCGCCATCGACGCCGTCATCGAAGCCCTCACCGACACCGACACTGGCGTTGTCGCCAGCCTGACCGAAATCACGGCCGTCGGCCACCGGGTAGTCCACGGCGGAGAAAAGATGACCCAGTCCGTCATCATCACCGACGCCGTCAAAAAGATTATCGAAGACTGCAACGACCTGGCCCCCCTGCACAACCCGGCCAACCTCATCGGCATCGACGCCTGCGAGCAACTGCTCCCCCACGCCCCCCAAGTAGCAGTCTTCGACACGGCCTTCCACCAGACCATGCCCAAGCACGCCTACCTGTACGGCCTGCCCCTGAAGTACTACCACGACCACAAGATTCGCCGCTACGGCTTCCACGGCACCAGCCACCGGTTTGTGTCCGAACGCACCGCTGAACTGCTGGGCCGCAAGCCCGCAGACCTCAAAACCATCGTCTGCCACCTGGGTAACGGCGCCTCCATCACCGCCATCAAACACGGCAAATCCATCGACACCTCCATGGGCTTGACCCCCTTGGAAGGTCTGGCCATGGGCACCCGATCCGGCGACATCGACCCGGCCATCATCGAATTCATCTGCGCTAAGGAAGGCCTCACCGTCTCCGAAGCCACCACCATGCTCAACAAGCGGTCCGGCATTTACGGCCTGTCCGGTGAAGTGTCCAGCGACTTCCGCGACATGTGGGACGCCGCCGACAACGGCGACGCTGACGCCCGCACCGCCCTGGAGGTTTACTGCTACCGGGTCGCCAAATACATTGGCTCCTACGTAGCCGCCATGAACGGCGTGGACGCTATCGCCTTCACCGCAGGCGTCGGCGAAAACGACATCCCCGTCCGCGAAATGATCTGCACCTACCTGGGCTACCTGGGCATCGAAATCGACGCCGACGAAAACAACCACAAGTCCCGCGAGTCAGTCATCTCCACCCCAGAATCCCGTGTCACCGTGCTGGTTGTCCCCACCAACGAGGAACTGGCCATCGCCCGCGAAACCATGGAACTCGTCGCCTGACGCTGGCCTGCCCGCGCAAACTCACCAGCGCAGCCCCACCAGCGCAGACTGGCCCGCTCACGCGCAACAAAAGGCCGCCGCCCTTCCCGCATCAGCAGGAGGACGGCGGCCTTTCGTGTGTCGCACGGGACGCCGGAACGTCAGCCGTTCTTGGCCGGGTTCATGTCCAGGTACTCGACGCCGTCGAGACGCTTAGCTTCGACCTCTTCACGGGTGAGACCGTAGTAGGCGGCCACCATGATGTCTTTCATGTCTTGCAACATGGGCAGACGGGGGTTGGCCGGGGCGCACTGGTCTTCATAGGCCCGCATCACCAGGGTGTCCAAGGCTCCGATGTAGTCCTTCTCGGAGACACCCTGATCGGCGAAGCACCGTTCCACCCCCACGCGGGTGGCCAGGTCGCGGCAGGCGTCAGCGTAGGCGTTGACAGCCTCTTCCGGCGTGGAGTGAGGCAGGCCAAGGTGCTTGGCAATCTGCTGGAACCGCTCCGGGGCCTCATACTTCTCAGCCTTGGGCCAACCAGTCACCTTGCCGGGTACCAGGCCGTTGTAACGGATGGCGTAGGGCAGGAAGATGGAGTTGGTGCGGCCGTGAATCAGGTGGAAGGTGGCGCCTACCGTGTGAGACATGGCGTGAACCATGCCCAGGAAGGCGTTGGCGAAGGCCATACCGGCGATAGTGGCAGCGTTGTGCATCTTTTCGCGCGGCTTGAAGCCAGGGTTGCCGGTGCCTTCGTTGTAACTGTCTTCCAGGTTCTCAAAGACCAACTTGATGGCGTGCAAACACAACCCGTCAGTGAAGTCGTTGGCGTAGACGGAGACGAAGGCCTCGGTGGCGTGCGTCAGGGCGTCCAGGCCGGAGTCGGTAGCCAACTTGGCGGGCATGGTTTCGGTGAGCACCGGGTCAACGATGGCGACCGTGGGGGTCAGAGCGTAGTCGGCCAGCGGGTACTTGTAGCCGGTCTCCGGGTCGGAGATGACCGCGAAGGGGGTCACTTCAGAGCCGGTACCCGAGGAGGTGGGGATACACACCAACTGGGCTTTCTGGCCCAACTGCGGGTATTGGAAGGCCCGCTTGCGCACGTCGAAGAACTTTTCGCGCAGGTCAGCGAAGTCCAACTCGGGGTGCTCGTATTTGAGCCACATGACCTTGGAGGCGTCCATGGGCGAGCCGCCACCGATAGCGATGATGGTGTCGGGGCGGTGGTCTTGCATCAACTGGGCGCCCTTTTCGACAGTGCCGACGGAGGGTTCCGGCTCGACGGTGTCGATAATCTGCACGGACACCTTGTTGGCCCGACGTTGCAGCACGTCGAGAACCTTGTCGACGATGCCCAACTGGCTCATGACACGGTCGGTGACGATGGTGACGCGCTCCAGGTCGCGCATGTCGGCCAGGTATTGGATGGCGTTGGGCTCGAAGTAGGTCTTCGGCGGTACCTTGAACCACTGCATGTTGTTGTTCCGCCTTGCGACGCGCTTGACGTTGATGAGGTTGACTGCCGACACGTTGTTCGACACAGAGTTGCGACCGTAGGAGCCGCAACCGAGGGTGAGGGAGGGGATGAGCGAGTTGTAGATGTCGCCGATGCCACCCAGGGCGGACGGCTGGTTCCACAGGACACGGACGGCCTTGACGGCGGTACCGAATCGCTCGGACAGATCCTTGTCCCGAGTGTGAATGGCGGCGGAGTGGCCCAGACCGTCGAACTCGACCATCTGTTCGGCCAGTTTGATGCCTTCATCGGTGGAGTTGGATCGGAGCACGGCCAGCAGGGGCGACAACTTTTCACGGCTCAGGGGTTCCTGGGGGCCAACCGAGCCGATTTCGGCCAGCAGGATGGAGGTGTCGCGGGGGACGGAGAATCCGGCCTGCTCAGCCAGCCAGACGGGGGACTTTCCGACCACGTCGGCGTTGAGTTTGGCGCCGGCACAGTTCTCGGAGTGGGCTTGGACGCCAAAGAAGTACTCTTCCAGCTTGGCTTTTTCTTCGTCGTTGCACAGGTAGGCGTGCATCTTCTGGAATTCGGCCAGGGCCTGGTCGTAAATCTCGGTGTCGAGGATGACGGCCTGCTCGGAGGCACACACCACGCCGTAGTCGAAGCCCTTGGACAGGACGATGTCGTTGACGGCGCGGCGAATGTCGGCGTCTTTGACCACGTAGGCGGGGACGTTTCCGGCACCGACACCCAGGGCAGGCTTGCCGGTGGAGTAGGCGGCCCGCACCATGGCGTTTCCGCCGGTGGCCAGCACCAGGGACACGCCCGGGTTGTTCATGAGTTCACCGGTGGCGGCGATGGAGGGGTGCTCAATCCACTGGATGCAGTTTTTGGGTGCACCTGCGGCGATAGCGGCGTCGCGGACGATTTTCGCGGCGGCGATGGAGCACTGTTGAGCGCTGGGGTGGAAGCCGAAGATGATGGGGTTGCGGGTTTTCAGGGCCAGCAAGGACTTGAAGATGGCGGTCGAGGTCGGGTTGGTCACGGGGGTGACACCAGCGACGACGCCGACAGGCTCGGCAATTTCTACGATGCCGCGAATGTCGTCACGGTTGATGACGCCCACGGTTTTGAGGTCAGCCATCGAGTGGGTGACGTGCTCGCAGGCGAAGATGTTTTTGGTGGCCTTGTCTTCGAAGATGCCACGGCCGGTTTCATCG
>JAITCK010000254.1 GCA_031283115.1 Cellulomonadaceae bacterium
GGGCGGGGGCGGGGGCGGGGGGGGTGGCGGGCGCGGTCGCGGTGGTCGCGGCTGTGGTCGCGGAGGTCATGGTGGCGTCCCTTTCGGATCGTCGGCGACCCATCTTCTCACGCCACGCAACCACAACAAACGCCCCCGGACGCGGTGGCGCGAACCGGGGGCGTTTGAGGCAGACCTGTTTTAGAGGGTCAGGTTTCCAAACGTCATCAGCATGGAACTGATGAACACGACCAGAGCGATGATCGGCACAATCCACTTGATCATCACCGTGATTAGACCCTCCAACTTGAAGGGCTGGCCGCTCTCGCGCACCTCGGCAGCCATCCACTTGGGGCCGACAACCCAGCCGATAAGAATCGACGTGAACAGGGCGACGAGTGGCATAAACGTCGACTCGGCGACGAAGGCCATGGAGTTGAGGATGTTGTTGCCGGCGATCAGGGTCACGCCTGACCAGGCGCCGAAGCCCAGGGAGGCAGGGATGGCCAGCAGGATGAAGGCGGCGGCCATGATCCACACGGTCTTGCCGCGGGCCCAACCGGTTTTGGCCATGATGGCCGCAACCGGCACCTCCATCATGGACACCGAAGAGGTCAGCGCGGCCAGGAAGACGGAGGTGAAGAAGGCTGCAGCGATGACCATACCGGCGCTCCCCATGGACTCAAAGACCTGCGGCATGGTGTTGAACAACATGCCAGCACCCTGGCCGGGGGCACGGACGCCCTCCATGGGTTCGGTCAGGGCTTGGAAGGAGGCGGCCATAGGGATAACCATTAGACCAGCGATCAGAGCAACAATGGTGTCGGCACCGAGGATCTGGATGGAGGTCTTTTCGATGGCCTCGTCCTTTTTCATGTAAGACCCGTACAGCACCATGACACCCCAGGCCAGGCCGATGGAGAAGAAGATTTGTCGCACGGCCGCAACGAAGGTCAGCAGGGTCACTTGGGACCAGTCGGGCACCAGGTAGAGCTGGACGCCAGCCCCGGCACCAGGCAGGGTCAGGCCGTAGACGGCCAGGGCGGCCATGAGGATGACCAGGACTGGCATGGCGATGGTGTTGAGCCGCTCGATGCCCTTTTGGACACCGGCGTGAACGAGGGCAGCGTTGATGACGATGAAGGCGACAGCCCACAGGATGGGGGCCCAGATCGAGGAGTTGAAGGCGGCGAAGGTGCCATCGACCTCGAGTCCAGCACCCTGGCCGGTCAGGTAGCGGCCCGCATAGTGGCCTACCCAGCCAGCGATGACGGAGTAGTAGGGGAAGACGATGGCAGAAACCAGCACTGCCATGAGGCCAATCCATTTGAACTTGCCGTTGACCTTAGTCATGGCTTCGATGGTGGATTTGCCGGTTCGGCGGCCGATGGAAACTTCGGCAATCATCAGGGCCAGACCGAAGGTGAACATCAGGGCGATGTAGATGACAACGAAGGCGCCGCCGCCGTACGTGGCGGCGAAGTGGGGGAAGCGCCAGACGTTGCCTAGGCCGACGGCAAAGCCGGCCATGGTGAGGATCAGGCCGATGCGGCGCTTGAAGCCGGCGGGCGCAGCGGAATCGGCGGCTGCGGCGAGGAGGTTGTTGCTCATGGAGCGCTCCTTGACGTGGTGGAAAGGTGGTGGACGGTGATGTGATGGAACTTCATTTAGGCAAAGCGTTACCTAAATGTGATTTCTTGACTGTTTTTTGGCATGAGATAAACCTTTTCTTGTCACGATCTGATGTGGTGCAGGACACGGTGGAACGTTGTGAACGCGCACATGGCGCAGAGGAATACGGCGATTAGGTGACTTGCCGGTGTGGCACGCACACTTAGAGGTATGACCGACGCTTTGCCTGACTTTGTTGCGCCCTCGCCCACTTCGCCAGCCTCGCCTGTTGCGCCCCTTGCCCCCGCCGACTCGCCCATCGCCTCCCTCGTCGATGACGCCGTCGCCCTGGCCGGACAGTGGGCCTCCATTGAGGATATGTCGTCGAACAAGGATGCTGGGTCGCCCCAACGGGGCGCAAAAAAAGCGCAGTCTGGCAAGCGTTCTGCGTCGAACAGCGACGCAGAACGCTTGGGCAAGTTGGTGAGCGACCCGGCTGGGTTGGCTCTGGCGGTCGGCTTCGTTGACGATGTCGCCCGCCCGCAAGACACTCGCGTTGCTGCCAAGGCTTTGGCTCGGTTGGGCTCGCAGGCTGGGGCTGCTTCCTTCCTGTCGCCGGTTGACCGCACTCTTTTCCGTCTGGGTGCCCTGGCCGCACCCTTGGCCCCTGCCGTTGTTGTGCCTGCCGCCCGGATGCGGCTTAAGCAACTGGTCGGCCACCTGGTCGCCGATGCTGGATCTGGCCTGGGTAAACACTTGGCCCGCACCCGTGAAGAGGGTTACGCCCTCAACGTCAACCTGCTGGGCGAGGCCGTGCTGGGTGCCGATGAGGCGGCCGCCCGCCTGGGCCGCACCGTCGACCTGGTCAAGCGTCCCGACGTGGACTACGTGTCCATCAAGGTGTCATCTGTCGCCGCGCAACTGGTCACTTGGGATCTGGAAGGGTCTAAGCAGCGCGTTGTCGATGAACTGCTGCCCCTCTACCGGGCCGCCCGCGACCACGGTGTCTTCCTCAACTTGGACATGGAGGAATACCGCGACCTGGCTCTCACCTGCGCCGTGTTCACGGACATTCTGGGCCGTGACGAGTTCCACGACCTCGAAGCAGGCATCGTGCTTCAGGCCTACCTTCCCGATGCTGTCGGCGCCCTGGACGCCTTGACCGACTTCGCTCAAGCCCGTGTGGCCGCTGGTGGCGCCCGCATCAAGGTTCGCCTGGTCAAGGGCGCCAACCTGGCTATGGAGACTGTCGAGGCTCAACTGCACGACTGGAACTTGGCCACTTACACCAACAAACCTGACGTGGACGCCAACTATCTGCGCTTCCTCGACCGGGCCTTGGATCCGCAACGTACTGCCGCCGTGCGCATCGGCGTGGCCTCCCACAACCTTTTCCATGTGGCTTTGGCTGTGCTGGTTGCCCGCGTGCGCGGTGTCGGCGAGGGCATGGACATCGAAATGTTGCAGGGCATGGCCCCCGCCCAGGCTGCCGCCGTGCGGGCGGAGGTTGCCGCCGATGGTGGCCGTGTCGTCTTGTATACCCCGGCTGTGCGTGATGAAGACTTTGACGTGGCTATCAGTTACCTGGTGCGTCGTCTGGAAGAAAACGCCGCCCCGCAAAACTACCTGCACGCCCAGTTCGCTGGTGGCGCCCCCGCTATCAGCAGCCAAGAGGCCGCCTTCCGTGCCGCCGTGACCGCTGCCGTCCCCTTTG
>JAITCK010000032.1 GCA_031283115.1 Cellulomonadaceae bacterium
AGGCGGGGCTGGTGGTAGTTCAGGCGTTACTTGTTGCGGCGATGGTGTCTGAGTTGGTGCGGAACCACACCCTCGGGGCCTCGCGGGGGACGCTGCTGCTGGGCTGGCTTGTCGCCGTGGCTGCCTTGCGGGCTGGCTCGGCTTGGGCGCAAGAACGGTACGCCCAACGGGCCGCCGCCAACGTTATCGGCGACCTGCGCGAACAAGTGGTCACCCACGTTGTTGACCTGGGACCGCGCTGGGGGGCCGGAAACCAGCGGGCAGAAGTAGCATCGCTACTGACGCGCGGGCTCGACGACCTTGGCCCGTATCTCACCCGGTATCTACCGTCGTTAGTGTTGGCTTGCCTCGTCACCCCGGCAGCCCTGTTTGTGGTGCTGGGGCTGGATTGGGTGTCCTTTGCCATCGGCCTGGTCACGCTCCCGCTCATCCCCGTGTTCATGCGGCTCATCGGCATGATGACCTCCGCAATCACCAAACGGCGCTTTGTGCTGGCAGGCCGCATGGGTGCGCAAGTGCTCGACCTCCTGTCCGGCCTGCCCACCTTACGAGCCTACGGGCGAGAAACCGGGCCGGGACGCCGCGTGCGGCAACTCGGCGACGCCTACCGGACGGCCACCCTGGGCACCCTACGGGTCGCCTTCCTGTCCGGCATGGTGCTGGAACTCATCACCACCCTGTCCGTGGCCGTTGTCGCCGTCAGTGTCGGCCTGCGCCTCGTCGAAGGCCAGATGACCTTGTTTGCTGGCCTGGCCGTCATCATGCTGGCCCCAGAAATCTACTGGCCCCTGCGTCAAGTGGCCGCCCAGTTCCACGCCTCCACTAACGGTTTGGAAGCGGCTGCTGCCGCCTTCGAGATACTCGATACCCCATTGCCGAGCGGTGACGCGACTTCCAGCCAAGGTCGCCCGGCTCCTGTTTTCGTGCGTCCTCGCTGCGCTGCGGGCGGCTCGAAAACCGCCTCGCCGACCGCCCCGCTACCAGCCGCGGCTGAAGTCACTGCAACGAAGGTTTGTGCTTCGTCCATCGTGTTTGATGGTGTGTCGGTGCGGGCGGGTGATAGGGCTGTTGCGGCTCCGGCGCAGTTGACGATGCGCATCGACATTGAGCCTGGTCGGGGGAAGGTTGTTGCTTTGACTGGGCCGAGTGGGGCGGGGAAGTCGACTGCCGTGCTGCTGCTGTTGGGGTTGCTCCAACCGGATAGCGGGACTGTCACCCTGCCCTGTGATGACGTGGCCGACTGGTGGGGGCAGGTGGCCTGGGTGCCGCAGCGGCCCGCTATTGCGCCGGGGACCCTGCACGAGGTCGTCTGCGGCGAATCGTCACCGTTGCGCGTCGGCGAGCGGGATGAGCCCGCCCGCCGCCCCGGGCGGGAGGCAGTTGTCGCTCCGCCCCCCCAGGGCTGGGATACGGCTGGGGGGCTGGCCGGGGTGGGGTTGTCGGTGGGGCAGCGGCAGCGGGTTGCTCTCACTGCTGCCCTCCTTGCGAGGGGTAACCGGCCTGTTGTCATCCTTGATGAGCCGACGGCCCACCTTGACCCCATCGGTGAGCAGGTTGTTCTTGACACGGTGTCCCGCCTACGTAACAAGGGCCGGACCGTCATCGTCATTGCCCATCGTGACTCCCTTATCGCGCTGGCCGACCAGGTTATTCCCGTCGCCGCCGACGTGTTGACGGGGGGTGGCGCATGAAATTCACGCCCGCTACTTCCCCCGCCATCCCGGTAGCCCGACCCGGCCAACCCGGCCAGCAGGGCGACGAGGCTGCGAACCCGCTCCGTACCGTGCTGAACCTGCTAGACATCAGCGTGTGGCGGGTATTGCGGGCTGTGTTGTTGGGGGCGCTGGCATTGGGGTTTTCAGTGGGCTTGGCAGCAACATCGGCCTGGCTTATCGCGCGGGCCTCGCAGATGCCGCCCGTGCTGACGCTGTCAGTGGCTGTTGTGGGCGTGAGAGCCTTCGGGGTGGGGCGTGGCCTGCTGCGGTATGGGGAGCGCCTAGCCTCTCACGATGTGGCCTTGCGGGGCATGACGGCCTTGCGGGCCAACCTCTACGACGCTCTGGCTCGAGGGCCGGTAACCGGGGTGGTCGGGCTACGGCGGGGTGACCTGCTGGCCCGTATGGGGGCTGACGTGGATGCCGTCGGAGACCTGGTGGTTCGCTCGCTTGTTCCTGCTGGTGTGGCCCTGCTGGTCACTGCCGGGTCGGTGACCTTGATGTGGGTGCTGCTGCCTGCTGCCGGGGCTGCCCTGCTGGCCTGTCTCCTCGTGGCCGGAGTGCTGGCGCCCTGGCTGGCCGCCCGCGGGTCCCGCCTGACGGAGGCCCGCTGCGCCGCCGCACGGTCTGAGGTGGCCGCCCGTGCGTTGACTCTGTTAGAGACGGGCGACCAGTTGCGGGTTGCCGGGCGGCTGGACGGCGACCTTCGCCGCCTGCGGGACGCCGAACGTGCCCTTGTTGCCGCAGGCGATGAGGGTGCCCGCGCCTCTGGACTGGCTGCCGCCATTGCTGCCGCCGCCCAGACCTGTGCCGTCGTCGCTGCCCTTTGGTTGGGCTGGCAGGCCGTCGAAGCCGGAACCCTGCACGACGTCAACCTGGCCGTCATCGCCCTGACCCCCCTAGCCGTCTTCGAAGCCACCAGTGTGCTGCCTGCCGCCGCCATCCAACTGCACCGCAGCTGTCAAGCCGCCACCCGCCTAGCCGCCCTGCTCCCTGCTGTCAGCACAGCGTCTGTCAACACGACGCAGGGGATCCCGGCAACGCAACATCGTGACTCCGATTCTCTGCTGTCGCTAGATAATGTGTCGGCGGGCTGGGCGGGGGGTTCTTCCGTGGAGCACATGAGCCTTGACCTGCGCGCGGGTGACGTTGTTGCTGTGGTGGGGGCGTCGGGTGTGGGGAAGTCGACGCTGTTGATGACGGCGGCTGGCCTCCTTCCGCCGCTGGCTGGCAGCGTTGCTGGAACTGCCGCAGGCCGCGCGCCCAGTGCTGGCGGGCCACTGTTTGTCGCCGAGGACGGGCACATTTTCGATACGACGGTGCTGGAAAATCTGCGGGTCGCGCGCGGGAATGTCACCGCCGATGAGGCTGTCCAAGCCTTGACTGCTGTCGGCCTGTCAGGCTGGCTGGCCGCCCTCCCTGACGGTCTGGACACGATGTTGGGCAGTGACGCGACCACTGTGTCGGGTGGGGAGCGCCGTCGTCTCCTTATCGCCCGCGCCCTCCTGTCCCCTGCCAGCGTCTTACTGGTTGATGAACCGGCCGAGCATTTGGATGCCCAGGCCGCAGATGCTGTTGTCGCCGCCTTGGCTGCCCACGCCCGCGCATCAGGTGAGGCTGTCATCTACGCCACTCACCGCCTCGAATCTACGACAATCGCCGCCCGTGTCGTCGCCTTGCACTAACAGTGAATTGCCGTAGCAAGTTGTGTGGGGAAAGCCGCAGGCCAGCAGGCATAAACTAGTCGATAGGGCTGACCGACAAAACTAGTCGCTACCGCTAGTCGGCAAGGGGTTGGCCGGTGAGCCGGTGGGCCTAGTCGGTGAGGCTGGTCAACGCTTGGTGGGCGGCCTGGGCGGCGGCTTGTTGAGCGTGTTTTTTGGCGGTGCCCTGACCGGTTGCGGTCACGTCGCCAACAATGACGGTGGCAGTGAAGTGGCGGGCGTGGTCGGGGCCGGTGGCTTCAACCACATATTCGGGTTGCGGGAGTCCGGCTGCGGCGGCGGCCTCTTGGAGAGAGGTTTTCCAGTCCAGGCCCGCGCCTGCGGTGGCGGCTGCAGCCAGGGCGTCATCGACGAGGCGGTGGACTACCATCCGCGTGGTTTCGAGGCCGTGGGTCAGGTAGGTAGCGCCAATCAGGGCTTCGACGGTGTCTGACAGGATGGAGTCTTTGTTGGCCCCTCCGGTGCGACGCTCCCCCTTGCCCAGCAGAAGGTAGCGGCCCAAGTCCAGGCGGCGGGCGACAGCGGCCAGGGGCCGCTGGGAGACGGTGGCGGCCCGCATTTTGGACAGGTCGGCCTCAGGTAGGTCAGGGTGCTGGCGGTAGAGGGCTTCGGTGACAACGATGCCCAGCACGGAATCCCCCAGGAACTCGAGGCGTTCGTTAGTGGGCAGGCCCCCATGCTCGTGGGCAAAAGACCGGTGGGTCAGGGCAAGCACAACAAGCTCGGGGTCCAGGTGGACCCCGAGCTTATCGAGAAGTTCTGTCGGCTGGGCGCGTTTAACCGTTGAACTGGAGGAAACCGTTGCAGGGGCAGCGGTTAGGCCAGTGTCACCGGGAGGCGTCGCGTCGCCGGACGTCATATGTGTTTATTGTCGCGCTCAGGCGGCGTGCTCGGTGCGGAGTGCCTCGGCGTACATGCGGCCCTTGTAGGCACCGCAGGTGGGGCAGGCAGCGTGGGACAACTTGGGTCCCTTGCAGTTGGGGCACGTCGAGGTGACAGCAGCAGTCGTTTTCCACTGCGAACGACGCGAGCGGGTGTTGCTGCGCGACATCTTGCGCTTGGGAACAGCCACGGCTAGCTCTCTTTCATTTCTTCGGTGGTCACATTGTGAGCACTGGTGGTCACGCCCGCATCGGCGAGCATGGTCTGTAATGCCGACCAGCGAGGGTCGACCAGATCGTGGTGGTGGTCTGGGTCGTCCGCCAGGCGTGCACCACATTCGGAGCACAAGCCGGGGCAGTCGGGACGACACAGCGGAGTAAATGGTAATGCAGTGACGACAGAATCACGAACTGCGGGTTCGAGATCAGCCTGATCGTCGATAAGTTCAGCCTCAGCGTCGTCGTCTTCGATGTCGTCGCCTGCGTCTTGAGCAGCCTTGACGCGCTCAGGGTAGACGAAGAGTTCTTGGACGCGAACCGTGACTTCTTGGTTCACCGGATCCAGACAGCGGGAACATTCGCCTACGGCTGTGCCGCGAACGGCGCCGGTGACAAGCACCCCCTCCATCACTGCTTCCATGCGCACGCCAACGGTTAGTGGGGAGCCTTCGGGAATACCGATGACACCTTCTAAGCCCAGGTCGGCAGGGGCAGGAACCACTTTGGCGACTTCACGCATTTCACCGGGACGGCGCGCCAAATCGTGCGTGTCGAGAACGAGCGGCTGCTCGGCTCCGGCACGCGCGGGCGCGGTACGTTCGGTCACGGTGACATCTCCAAGGGTGGCGGATGGTGGCGCGAGGAATCTCACGCGGGAAAAACGGCAGGCAAGCGCCTAGACCAACGGAAGATTCTACGCCATGCCTCCCCACTACCCCAAGGCGAAGCAGGGTGAGACGTGACACGTTGTCAGTTGTGCGGTCAGCCGCACAGTCAATTGCGTTGCAAGTTATGCGGCCAGTTGTTCCGCAGTAAGCAACGCCGCCACGATGTTCCGCCGAACGCTTAGGAGGCGGGGGCACCGTTTTCGCCGCCCGGCCAGGCCGGGTCTTGTACCTGGTCCCACCGGGTGCGGCCTGCTCCGGCGCCTAGACGTCCAGCGAGTTTTTGGCGTCCGGCAGCCACCTGGTTTTTGACGGCTTCAAGGTCTCGGTCGAAGGCGGCGAGTTGGCTGTCACAGTATTCGTCGGCATCTTTGCGCAGTTTGGCGGCTTGACCTTGGGCTGCTGCGATGATGTCGGCGGCGCGCACGTGGGCTTGGGCAACTACTTGCTCTTTTTCGACAAGTTCTTGGGCGCGCTGTTTGGCGGTGGCGACGATGCTGTCGGCATCTTCGCGGGCGTTGGCACGAGTGACGTCTGCGTCGGCGACGGCCTGGTCGCGTTCCTGCTGGGCTTGGGTGAGGAAGTCATCTGCCCTGGTGACGGCGGCGGGCATTTCGTGGCGGAGGTCGTCAATGAGTCCCAGGGCTGCTTCCCGGTCGACGCGCACGTCGGCGGACAGGAACACGGGTTTTGCTTCTTCGACTAGGCGGGCTAACTCGTCCAGGGTGTCGAGCAGGGCCGTCGGGGAAAACACGGGGATGGGTTGTGAGGTTGGCATAACTGATCCTGTCCTGTGTCCTAAATGTCGATGGTGGACGGCGCTGGCTGCGGGGGCGCGGCGATGACGGGTGTGGGGTAGGCGGTGGCTGGCTGTAGGGCGGCGATGACGGCTTCCGCAACAGCAGCAGGAACCAGGTCACTGATGTCGCCGCCATGCCGGGCCACGTCTTTGACCAGTGACGACGCGATGTGAGCGGTGGCTGGTTCTGCGGGGAGAAACATGGTTTCCACGCCGGTCAGGTGGCGGTTCATCAGGGCCATCGGCAGTTCTGAATCATAATCGCCGCCACCGCGTAGGCCTTTGACGATGACGGTTGCGCCAGCGGTCTGGCAAAAGTTGACGAGCAGGCCAGGGACTACGTCGACGCGCACGTCCGCAGTGGCCGGGTTGGCGGCCACAGCCTGCCGGGCCAGGGAAAGGCGCTGGTCAAGGGCCAGCAAGCCAGATTTTCCCGGGTTTTTTGCGATGCCGACAACCACTTCATCGAAGATCGCTCGTGCCCGCGCAATGACGTCGAGGTGCCCCAGCGTGATCGGGTCGAAGGATCCCGGGCATACGGCGATAGTCGTCACACGCCTACGGTAGCCCCGGCCACCTGCGAGATCGCGGAGGCAGCGCCGTCAGCCCGCGAGTTCAGAGGTCGATTCAGTGGTCGATTCAAGGGTCGAGGTAGCGTCCCGTGGTTCCAGGTAGACCACCCGCGTTTCTCCGTAGTCTTTGCGGGCGAACTCTTCCAGCCCGTCCGGCCAGGCACAGTTGGGGGTGCGGGTTGACCTTTCGACGACGACGACGGCATCGGCAGCCAGCAGCCCTGGAGCGGTGAGGGCAGCCAGAACGTCACCTAACGCCTCGTTGGTGACGTCGTAGGGCGGGTCGAGAAAAACCAGGTCAAACCCTTGCAGCCCTTGAGGCGCAGCTATCAGCCCGGCCACATACCGGCCTGCGTCGTCGGCCACAACGGTGACGCTGCCGCTAACCCCCAGGGCGGCGACGTTCTTGCGCATGACCTCGACAGCGTTGCGGGCCGCATCAACCAGCACGGCGGCAGACGCCCCGCGTGACAGGGCCTCCAAACCCAATGCCCCCGACCCGGCGTAGAGGTCGAGCACACGCCCACCAGCGATAACGTCCAAGTGGTCGAGGCGAGAGAAGATGGCCTCGCGCACCCGGTCGCTGGTGGGACGGGTGCCCTTGGGCGGTACGGCAAGCGTGCGCCCGCCAGCACTACCGGCAATAATCCTAGTCACAGCAGCAGCCTATGCACGGGCGAGGAACTCCTGTCGAGTGTCAGTCAAAGTGTCGGCGATAGCGGCGGCAAGAAGAGGGTGGTCCCGCAGGTCAGGGTCGGCGGCGATCACCGCGACGGCCGCCTGCCGGGTTTCGGTGATGAGGTCGGCATCCTCGATGACCCGCAGCAGACGCAGGGAACTGGGACGCCCGCTCTGCGACGCCCCCAACACGTCCCCTTCAGA
>JAITCK010000124.1 GCA_031283115.1 Cellulomonadaceae bacterium
CTTCCAACACCCTGAAATTCTGGTCTGCCACCGTCAAAGCGCGTCGACAGGCCACCTACAGTGGGATCTGCCTACAGGGCGACACCTAGCAGGGCATCAACGGCATCTTTGACCTGGGCGTGATCGTGGTGCTGTGCCCCTGCCGCCCACACATCGACGGCCTCCAGCGCGCCGGGCGCGTCAAGGTCGTTGGCCAACGCAGCACGCATGGCAGCCACCGTGGGCGATACCGTCGCCGCAGGGGAGCCGACCACGGCACCATCGCCGACACCACCGACCCCGCCGACACCAGTACCCGCATCAGCACTGTCATCAGCATCAGCGTCAGCGACAGCGGCCCGCCAACGTTGCAGACGGGCCTGGCCTACCGCCAACTCAGTGTCTGTCCACTCCCATTCTTCCCGGTAGTGGTGGCTGAGCAGGGCCAAGCGGATAGCCATCGGGTCAACATCGTCGGCCAGCAGGCGGGACACAAACACCAGGTTGCCCAGGGACTTGCTCATCTTGGCGCCCTGGTAGCTGAGCAGGCCAGCGTGGACATGCACGCGCGGCGCCCCGCCCGCACCCAAGCCAGAAATCAGCCGGTCATGCGAGGTAGACATTTCGTGGTGGGGAAAAAGCAGGTCTGCTCCCCCGCCCTGCACGTCAAAGGGCAGGCCAAGGCCGTCGCGGGCGATCACAGCACACTCAATATGCCAGCCGGGCCGCCCCCGCCCCAGGCTGCCGCCCTCCCAGGCCGGTTCGTCGGGCCGCTCCATCCGCCACAACAACGGATCTAACGGACTGCGCTTGCCAGGCCGGTCAGGGTCGCCACCACGCTGGGAGAAAAGCATCCGCATCGTCTCAGCGTCAAAGCCCGCCACCGTGCCAAAGTCGGCATCAGCGTCCAGGTCGGCGTAAACGTCCGCATACAGGTTGCCGTCCGCACCGCCGTCATCAGTCCCGTTGACTGTCGGAATGCGGTAGGCAGCGCCAGCAGCCACAAGAGCCTCGACAGCGGCCACCACCTGCGGAATGGACTCGACCGCCCCCGTCCAGGTGGCAGGCGGAAGCATCCGCAGGGCCGTCATGTCGCTGCGATACAAGTCCGTCTGCTCAGCAGCCAGGTCTCGCCAATCCACGCCCGTGGCCGTAGCCCGCTCCAACAGAGGGTCGTCCACGTCAGTGACGTTGGAGGCGTACACCACCTGCTTGCCCGCATCCAGCCAGGCCCGTTGCAGCAGATCAAAGGTCAGATAGGTGTTGGCATGCCCCATGTGGGTGGCATCGTATGGGGTGATGCCGCAGGCATACAGGCTGGCCCGTTCACCAACGGCAGCCTCCCGCAGAGTGCGCGTCGTCGAATCGGCAACCCGCACGGGCAGGCGGCCAGCGCCAGCAGGCTGAGGCAGGGCAGGGACGACAGGGGCAGGCCAGGTACGCATCGGCACCCAGGCTACTACCGCGCTAGGCCGCTCGGATGCAGACCGTCAGTCATCGACCCCGTCAATGTCAAGGTCATCGTCGTCAAGGTCGTCAAGATCATCGTCATCGTCGCTGTCAACATCGTCGCTGTCGTCGTCAAGCATGAAGGGAGTCATCTCGCCGTACACCCGGTCAAGAGCCTCGTCATACACCTCGAAAGCGTCCGCGAGCACGGCATACGCATTGTCGATGCGAGGATCATCCTCGCTGCGGCGTGAAGAGATGGCGTCGAAATGAGCCTCCAAGGAGGCGACGAGACGGTCCAGCGCGGCACGCGGGTCAGCGGTCATAACCTTGACGCTACATGATGTGGGGGCACAATGTGCGGCTATGAAGACGAAGGGCGCCGCAAACGGCCACTATGAGTACCGGGTGATGACTATTCACCGCGACATTCCCATGCCCGACGCGACAAAACAACTCACTGATGAAGCCGAATACGGCCGCTGGGAGTTGGCGCGCACCGTCATCTACCTGGGCGGGATGCGGCGGGTGTGGCTGCGCCGCAAAATCATCCGCGTCACCTCGACACTGTAACTGTTAGCAGGTAGCGAGCAGGCGGTCGAGGACTCGCTGGCCGAACACTAGGGCGTCGGCGGGAACGCGCTCGTTGATGCCGTGGAAGAGGCCGGTGAAGTCGAGGTCGGCGGGCAGGCGCAGGGGGGCAAACCCGTAGCCGGTGATGCCCAGGCGGGACAGGGACTTGTTGTCGGTGCCGCCGGACAGCATGTAGGGCAACACGGTGGCGTCCGGGTCTTCGGCGGTGAGGGCGTCGGCCATAGCGTCGACGATGGGGCTGGTCAGGGGGGCCTCCAGGCCAACGTCTTCGTGGGTGATGTCAATGCGAACGTCCGGGCCGACGAGGGCGCTCAGGGTGTCGAAGGCTTGGTCGCGGCGGCCCGGCAGGAATCGCATATCCAGGGTGGCCTCGGCGTGGCCGGGAATAACGTTGACCTTGTAACCGCTGGTCAGGCCGGTGGGGCTGACCGTGTGTTGGGTGCTGGCGGCAATAAACTTGGCTGACGGACCCAACGCTGTGAGCAGGGCAGCGATCTGGTCGGGATGGGCTGCAGTGTCAGGGCCGTCGTCGTAGGGCAGGCCGGTCAGGCGGGCGACGCCCCGCAGCAGGGCCGCCACCGTGGGGGTGACCGACGTAGGCCAGGCGTACCTGCCGACGCGCGCTACCGCCTCCGCGAGGGCTGTCACCGCGTTGTCGGGGTTGATGGCTGACCCGTGCCCGGCCGTCCCGTCGGCGACCAGGCGGAGCCAGGCCAGGCCTTTTTCGGCGGTTTGCAGCAGGTAGGCGCGGTGGCCGCCCACGTCAATGGAGAAGCCGCCCACCTCACTGATGGCTTCACTGGCTCCGGCGAACAGGTCAGGCCGGTGGTCGACGGCCCATCCCGCGCCCGCCACTCCCCCGGCCTCTTCATCGGCGAATAAGGCGACGATGATGTCGCGGGCGGGCTTGCGACCTGTGCGGACGTAGTCGCGGATGGTGGCGAGAATCATCGCGTCCATGCCCTTCATGTCCACGGCGCCGCGCCCCCACAACATGCCGTCGAGCAGGTCTCCGCAGAAGGGGTCCACCTGCCAGTCGACGGCCTGGGCGGGCACTACGTCAGTGTGACCGTGGAGAACCAGGGCTGGACGGGTGGGGTCAGCCCCGCTCAGGCGGGTCACCAGGGAGGTGCGGCCTGGACGGGCCTCAAAGAGTTCAACGTCTAGGCCCATGTCGGCCAGCAGACCGGCACAATATTCGGCGGCCTGTCGTTCGCCGGGGCCACTGTCGTCGCCAAAGTTGGACGTGTCCATCCGCAGCAGGTTTTGGCAGATGGACACCACCTCGCGCGAAGCCCTCCTGTCAGTTCCGCCGTCCGCACTGCCTGCGCCAGGTGTCATCGTCACCGCTCCACCGTACCGGCCTGCCCCGCCCATTGCCTACCTGTCCACCAACCCACATGCCAGGGAAAGGTGGGCCGTGTCTTTTTAGGTCAGGCAGTTGGCGCCGAGCAGGGCCTTCAAATCACCGAAGAGGGCCGGAGTTTTTTCGACGCGGGCGCCCGCTTTGACCACAGTGTTTTTGCCGGGTTCGGCAATGGTCACGTGGACTTCGGCGGCGCCAGGGTGGGAGTGAAGCACCTCGTTGAGGCGGCCCACCACGGATTCGACGCAGCGGGCGTGCGGCACGGTGACGTTGACGGGGGTTTCCGCGCCCACGTTGGTGTCGGGGATGGACACCTCGTTGGCTTGCAGGGTCACTTGGTCGTCGCGTTTACGGACGCGACCTCGCACGGCCACCACCTGGTCTTCTACCAGGGCTGTCCCGTAGGCCAGGTAGGTTTCCCCGAAGAACATGACCTCGATGGAGGCTTCCAGGTCTTCGATGGTGACGGCTGCCCAGGGGTTGCCGTTTTTGGAGAGTTTGCGTTGCACGGACGTGATAAGTCCGGCAATCTTGACGGTGGATCCTTCGGTGGGGCCGTCTTCCCCTAGCAGGGTGGCGATGGGTGTGTCGGCCACGTTGGAGAGGACGTGTTCTAGGCCGGACAGGGGGTGGTCGGACACGTAGAGGCCCAACATTTCCCGTTCAAAACCCAGCTTGGTTTTCTTGTCCCATTCGGGAAGCTGTGGCACGTCAATGTTAAAGGAGGTGTCGTCGTCGCCCATGTCGGCGAACAGGTCGAACTGGCCTTCGGCTTCTTTACGTTTGACGGAGATGACGGCGTCGACGGCCTGTTCGTGAACCAGCAGCAGGGCTTTAC
The DNA here is from genome assembly GCA_031283115.1 of Cellulomonadaceae bacterium. Classification (GTDB taxonomy): domain Bacteria; phylum Actinomycetota; class Actinomycetes; order Actinomycetales; family Cellulomonadaceae; genus Xylanimonas. The sequence continues at coordinate 4,227 of JAITCK010000124.1, forward strand.
GGGACGGCTCCACCGAGTCGAAGGCGCCCGCTTTGATGAGGGATTCGATAGTCCTCTTGTTGCAGACTACGGCGGGAACCTTGTTGAGGAAGTCGGTGAAACTGGTGAAAGCGCCGTCTTTTTCGCGCGCCGCAATCATGGCGTCGACAACGCCTTCGCCGACGTTGCGGATACCCGTCAAGCCGAAACGAATGTCAGACCCCACGGCTGTGAACTTGGCTGCCGAATCGTTGACGTCTGGCGGGAGAACAGTAATGTTCATGTGCCGACATTCGCCCAGGTAGAGGGCGAGTTTGTCTTTGTTGTCTTGGGTGGATTGCAGCAGGGCTGCCATGTATTCCGATGGATAGTTGGCTTTGAGGTAGCCCGTCCAATAGGACACCAGCCCGTACCCGGCAGAGTGAGCCTTGTTGAAGGCGTAGCCGGCGAAGGGCACCAGGGTGTCCCAGACGGCCTTGATCGCCGCAGCCGAATAGCCGCGCTCTTTACAGCCAGCCTCGAAGTTGACGAACTCCTTGTCAAGGATTTCTTTCTTCTTTTTACCC